>JBHJIV010000181.1:0-22402 GCA_050043105.1 Leptolyngbyaceae cyanobacterium
CCGGTGAAGATTGTCGGTACATGTCCCCGGTTAGGTGCAAGGGTTTTGGGCATTGTAGCTATTTCCCCGTGCACTTAAGCACATCGCAATAGATTGAAACCCCTGCAGAAGCGGGGTGCCTGACTTTAACAGCAAACCCTAGTTAGAACCCTGAATATCGCTCTTACGGCTGAGATTATGGCCTAGGTCCATGATGCTTTTTACAGACATTTGAGGTGTCTGCAAGTACGCTATTGCCTAGACTGCTTATTACCCTGAGAACGATCTGGCAGTGCTAGTGGTTAGACGACAGCAGGTGTGGGGATTTCTGTTTTGAGTTGAAAAATGCGCTGAATCACCTGGGCGACTGATTTGTCAGGTGTTGAGGCCCCTGAGGTGATGCCAATGACAACCTTGCCAGCCGGTAGCCAGTCTTGGGATGTGGTTGTAAAGGCGTGCAGCGGCTGATGTTCAATCTGATTGCCAGGACCTAAACGGTGGGGGCTGTCAATGTGGTATGACGGAATCCCTCGCTCAATCGCAATTTCTTGGAGGTGAGTAGTGTTTGAGGAATTAAAGCCGCCAATAACCACCATGAGATCCATATTCATATCAACCAGCTCAAACATGGCATCTTGCCGTTCTTGAGTGGCATCGCAGATAGTGTTGAAGCTGGAAAAGTGGTCATTGATAGCCTGAGGGCCATATTTTTTGAGCATAGTATGCTCTAGCAGTTTGCCAATTTGCTCAGTTTCTACTATGAGCATGGTGGTTTGATTGGCAATGCCTACAGCGGCTAAATCGCGCTCGGGGTCAACTCCCTCAGAGTAGGCATTGGCGAACTTGGTCAAAAACTCGTCACGATTGCCACCGTTCAAAATGTAATCGGCCACATATTGAGCTTCTTCTAAGTTGAGCACCACCAAATATGTGTTGGCAAAGGATTTAGTGGCGACGGTTTCTTCGTGCTTGTGTTTGCCGTGGATGATCGAGGTAAATGCCTGTTTTTTGTGTTTTTCAACGGTAGTCCAAACTTTTGATACCCAGGGACAGGTGGTATCAACTATGGCGCAGCCGCGCTCGCTCAGTAGCTTCATTTCTTCAACGCTGGCACCAAACGCAGGCAAAATCACGACATAGCCTTGTTCAACAACAGAAAAATCCTTGACTCCATCAATGACTTGAATAAACTGGACGTCCATTTCCTGCAGACGTTGATTAACGCCAGGGTTATGGATAATTTCGTTGGTAATCCAGATGCGCTGGTTAGGAAAATGTTGACGTGCTTCGTAGGCCATCGCAATGGCGCGTTCTACACCCCAGCAAAACCCAAAGTCTTTAGCGAGTTTGATGGTGACATCGCCTTGAGTATAGGAATATCCCTGATTACGGATAGTCTGAACCAAGTCGCTTTGGTACTCATCATCCATTTGAGCAGCTATTTGCTCTTTTTCGCCAAAGCCCTGGTTGCGGTAGTAGTTGTCAGACTTGTTGAGACTACGACGAAACGCTCTGGTATCCATTTTTTTCAAAGAGGCAGAATATGTACCTAGTCTACCGAATCCTATTCCCCTCTTTGTGGCAACTCTAGCTGGCTGTAAAGTGCGATCGCAGAGCGCCACACCAAATAGCCCTCACGATTGAGATGTAAGCCATCTGTTGTGAGATCAGGTCTCAAGTTCCCTTCGCCATTGGCAAAAATAGGATACAGCTCTAGATAATAGGCACCATAATCGTCTGCAATGTCCTCTAACGAACGATTCATATCCCGAATCCGCTCGTTGGGCAACTCCAGCAGCAGATGGCGGCTTTCCCAGTTAGACGTCTCTGCTCCGTGGGGCAAGATTGACTGCACCACCACCTGAGTCTCAGGATGATAGGTGGTCAAATAATCCATGATTTCGCGATAGTTAGCCAGCACCTGCTGATCGCTTTGGCCCCAAATCAAATCATTGATGCCGATCATCAAAAAGATGGTGTCCACATCGGCCACATCTAGCGAATTGAGTCGCGATAGCAGCGTGTGAGTTTTCTCGCCTGAGATTCCCTGATTCATCCATACCCGTTGACCGGGCAGCAGCTCCGCTGGAAACCATAAGCTTAAAGAATCCCCTAGCAGAATTGTGAGATGGTCCGGATTCTTAGCCGCCATCATCTCGAGCTCTTGACCCAGCAGCGTAACCCATTGTTCATAGGTCAGACGCTGACCTTGAGAAGCGGGTTCTGAACTCGCGATTGGCTCGGCGGTATTCGTCGCATAAGCAGCATTCGCCTGGGGCAGCACCGTCGGCTCGCCACCCTCATCTTTTTCCTGCCACACGACTAGAAGCGCGATAAACAAAACCCCATTCATCAGTAATGAGAGAGTTGCCCAGTAGGGGATTGTGAACGGAGCTTTCAGAAACCGGTTAGCCACCACAATATTTAAGCTAGTGCATAGGGCGATGGACAGATTCTAATAGGAACTGCCCTGGATAGACAGCCTCTGTTATGGATTTTTTTCTGTAAGTTTGGGGATCGTAACCTCCAGACGGTTTACTTAGTTGATATATGTTGGGCTAAACATTAAACCTAAAGAGCATAACGTCGCCTTCTTTAACGGTATATTCCTTCCCCTCACTGCGCACTAGTCCTTTTTCTTTAGCCGATTTCATCGAGCCATGCTCGACTAAGTCTTTGTAGGTAATGGTTTCAGCTCGAATAAAGCCCCGTTCAAAGTCAGTGTGAATAACACCTGCTGCCTGTGGCGCAGACATGCCTGCGATTATGGTCCAGGCGCGGGTTTCTTTGGGGCCGGTGGTGAAATAGGTCCGTAACCCTAATAGATCGTAGGTCGCCCGAATCAAAGACTTAAGACCTCCTTCTTCGACACCCAACGCTTCTAGGAAATCAGTACGTTCGTCTGCTGGAAGTTCTAGCAGCTCTGCTTCAACCTGTGCTGAAATGATGACGACCTGAGCTTCTTCTTCGGCTGCTAGCGTCCTGACTTTCTCAACCCATGCGTTACCGTCCGCAAGTTCATCTTCAGATACATTCGCGGCATAGATGATGGGTTTGCGGGTTAAAAAGCCCAAAGACTTAATCAGCAGCTCCTCGTCATCCTCAAGCTGAACGGTGCGTGCAGACTTACCTTCTGCCAGTACGGGCTGAATTTTTTCTAGTACAGCTAGCTCTGCTTGGGCTTCGGGATCTCGACGGGCTTGTTTACGAACACGCTCCATCCGACGTTCGATTTGTTCTAGGTCAGACAAGGCTAGCTCTAAGTTAATAATTTCCGCGTCGCGTATTGGGTCAATGGAGCCATCCACATGAATGATGTCGTCATTCTCAAAACAGCGCACCACATGGACAATGGCATCCACTTCACGAATATTGGCTAAAAATTGATTGCCTAACCCCTCGCCCTTGCTAGCACCTTTCACCAGGCCCGCAATGTCTACAAACTCCATGCGAGCCGGAATGGTATTTTCGGATGTAGAAATTTCAGTGAGAACAGCCAGCCGAGGATCAGGGACTGCAACGACACCGACATTGGGCTCAATGGTGCAAAACGGAAAGTTAGCTGCTTGGGCCTTTGCATTTTCGACCAGTGCGTTAAAAAGGGTTGATTTGCCTACGTTGGGGAGCCCGACAATTCCAGCTCTAAGCATGGCCTTTGATGTTTGGTGAAGAAATTTCCATAGTCCAGCATAGGTCAAAGCGCTGACCTTGCGGTTTGAGAAAGAGGTCATTAAACTGCGTCTGGATCCGGTACGTTAGGGTTCTCGTTGTTAAAAATAGGAAATTTGTACGTAGATGTGGTCTATGCTTTGGCTATGGGTATCTGGCGCATTTAGTCAAGAAGCCTGTGGTAACGTCGCTATGCAACTGGGATAAGTCAATGGGATTTAAGTTTGCACATCAGGGTCAGACAGGTATGTTGAAACGGGCTTCACTGCTAGTGCTTTCGGCGGGTTTGTTGCTAGGAGCTGCCAGCTGCGATCGCGTTGGTGACCGTACTAAGGATGTGATTGATGCCATCACAATTCAAAATTTATCTAATGGCCGAACGTTGTTACGAAACGAGGAGAGTGACGTTCAGCTGACTCTGCCTGAGGGCTGGGTGGATGTTCAAAGCTTACGCTCCGATGCTGATTTATATGTGGCCCGCGAAGATCGAACCATGTATGTGTTGGTGTTAGCTGAGCCAAAAAGCTCTGAGGTAGGCACATTTAGCTTGACGAATAACGCCACTCAATATCTGAGCTTTTTGGACCGAGGACTCGCCCAGGAGCAGGCTGAGGTGGCTACTAATATGAACTCGTTAAATGGTCTCGATGCCGTCCAGTATGAGGTGCGAGGCATTGTGGAGAATCAGCCCATCGTCTATTTGCACACGACAGTTGAGGGTGAAACAAATTATTACCAGGTAGTGGGGTGGACGAGTGCTGCTGAATATCCTGCCGCTAGAGATGAATTGCAGACTGTGATTCAAAGCTTTCGTGGAACCTAGTTTGCTCAATCTCTGGTGACTGCGTCTACTTTCTCAGAACTGCTGTAGAAGGGAGTGCCCATTCTGTGGCGTAATGATAGAGGTGTAATCGTTAGAGCCGAGATTTTATGGGCAGTTTTGCAATGGGCCTGGCGCTCGCAAATAACAGCGTGATTCGCCGTTGGTTAGTCGTTGGGGTTGCGATCGCAACCGTCTTAATCCCGACACTGTGCTTTCCGGGGATGGCTTGGGCTAGCCTTGACGATGATAGATATGATGGCAATATCTTTGCGCTCTATGCTGGCAACGGTGCGATTGTGCCACCACGGGTAAATCTAGAGCAGTCTCTAAAGCAAGAAAAGCCAACACTGCTGTTTTTCTACGTTGATGACAGCCGTGACTGTAAAGAATATTCCTTTGTGATTTCTCAGCTGCAGGCTCCCTATGGCAGGGTTGCTAACTTTGTCCCAGTCATGGCCGATGCTGTACTCCAAAAAGAGACGTTTATTCGCAGTGAGCCGGGCTATTACTTTAAGGGTTCTGTGCCTCAAACACTGGTGCTTGATGGTAGTGGCGAGGTCCGTTTTGATAAGACTGGTGCGGCTAGCTATGAAGAGGTAGACGATGCCTTTCGAGAAGTCTTTGATTTACTACCTCGTGAAGAATCCGAAGAGCTGCGTCGTCGTCCGGTGAATGAATTAAATGTTGAGCTGGTGCCTGCTGACTAAGCGCTTGTTGAAATAAGGTTTTTGAGGGATGTGGGCATGGCCCACCAGCTAGAAAACAGTTCTAAAGCGTCTGCGAGTTTAGTGGTGTGTGCCTCTTTGGTCGAGAAAATCACAAATCAGGCAGCTCTATGTCGCACGTGTGAGGTGTTGGGAGCTGATCAATTAGTGCTCTCAGAGCCCGTCAATGATTCCTGGGAGTTCCGTAAAATTTCGGCTTCAGCCCAACGCTGGCAAACTGTCGACTACTGTGCTCCAGCTCAGCTGAGTCAATGGCTAGTGCAACAGCAGCACTATACCCGTGTGGCGCTTACCTTAAGCGGCTCCTGCCAAGTGCTGACTGACTATACCTTCGCGGCAAAAACGCTGTTGGTATTGGGACGAGAATTAACGGGTATTCCGGCTGAAATTATGGCCGCGTGTGATGTGGCCCTGTCGATTCCTCAATATGGCCGGGTGGAATCGTTAAATGTGCAAACAGCAGGTGCGATCGCAATGTATGAATATAATCGTCAGTGGCGTTAATCTTGGGGAATATCAGCGGTTTCTGACGCTTCTTCAACCACCTCATCAAGGTCGATTGATTCTTCTAGATCAAGACTCGGTTCCTGTTTTTCTTCGACGGGGCTGTCGGGTTCTAACGGATTAGTTCGAACTCGACGAATAGGCAAATTAGCCATAAGTGCCGTCATTCGCTGATCTGACTCTAGGGAAAATTCTAGGCTATCAAAGTCAAGTTCCACATAGCGCGACACCACCTCCAAGATCTCTTTGCGCAACTTCTCTAAGTTTTGGGGGGAAATATCGGAGCGATCGTGAGCCAAAACAAACCGCAGCCGCTGCTTTGCCGTATCACGGCTAACCGGTTCACGGGAGCCAAAGAGTCGTTCGAGAAAGTCGCTAATCATAGTCGTTTACGATAAGGCGGGGGCAGAAATAACGGTCGCTGCCCATCGACCGCTTGAATAAAGCTAATTAAATAACTGACGTAGTTTCTTAAAAAAGTTTTCTTTCGGCACACTTAAGTCCATTAATGGCACTTTTTCACCCTGTAGTCGACGGGCAATGTTAGAAACGGCAGTGCCAGCTTTAGAAAGATCTTTGCTTAAAATTAGAGGCTCCCCATTATTGGTAGAAACGACTACCTGTTCATCATCCGGAATAACCCCTAACAGCGGTACTGCCAAAATATCTTGCACATCTTTGACCGACATCATTTGCTCAGCTTCTACCATGGATGGCTTGAGCCGGTTAATGATCAGCCTCATGGCTTTGATATCATTGGCTTCTAGCAGGCCAATCACACGGTCAGCATCGCGGACGGCAGAAATTTCCGGCGTTGTGACAATAATGGCTTCTCGAGCAGCTGCGATCGCATTGCGAAACCCCATCTCAATGCCGGCAGGGCTATCAATGAGCACAAAGTTATAGGCTTTCGTCAAAGCCCGCACCAGCTTTTTCATTTGCTCAGGCGTAATCGACTCTTTTGATCGATTTTGAGCGGCAGGCAACAACGCCAGATTGGGTTGCCGTTTATCTTTTACCAGGGCCTGATCAAGGCGGCATTCCCCTGCCAGTACGTCTAAGGCTGTATAGACGATACGATTTTCTAGCCCTAGCAATAAATCTAAGTTACGTAATCCAAAGTCAGCGTCAATCACTACAACGCGTTTTCCTGCCTTGGCCAGGGCCATTCCTAGGTTGGCGGTGCAGGTGGTTTTCCCAACGCCTCCCTTACCGGAGGTAATGACAATAATGCGATTCATAGCCATGGATTAAATGGGCGATTGAGGACGGTGGTGACAAAGAGCAGGGCTTGAGTAGGGCAATAATCGCATGTTGTGGTGAACTTTATAGGAAATTCTCTGGAGATTTTCTAGAGATGGCTAAATCTTGCGTTTGTAAATTGCCGCAGGGCTCTATTTTCAAGGGATGTTTAGGTGCATCTGGGAAAAATCGGATGCGATCGCAATACGAATTGCATCGTCGTTTACATAGGCCACTTCAGGCTGATATGACGCAGGCGGTTTTTCCGGTGCTCGAGCCACATAACCCGCGATGCGCAGCTGTGTAGGCTGCATATGCAAGGCCATGATGCGACAGTCTGAATTGCCCTCTGAGCCAGCATGGGCTACACCTCGCAGACGCCCCCACACAAAAATGTCCCCTTCAGCAATCAGGGTTCCACCGGGATTAACATCTCCCAAAACCACAATTGATCCAGGGTGACGAACTTCTGTGCCAGATCGTAGGGTCATCTGTACATAAAGGGGAGTATCTAACGCTCTGCCATTGCCCTCATCATTAAGCAGGTCTAACTTAGCCTGCTGGTCTACCGAATAGCCTGCCGTGGCAGCCGCTACTGCCGTCTGTCGTCGCTGGGTGTAGATCCGCTTGAGCCGTAGCTGAGCTGTCTGCAAAAGTTCATCTAGTTCCTGCAGTTGGCGATTATCCAGCAGTCGGTTGCGAGCAATTAAATGCACTGTGGTGTTGGGTTGAAAAAATCGCTCTTCAGAACCGAGACGTCGTTTTAGCTGCTGGCAGAGTTCCTCCCATTCTGGAGGCGTAAAGCTCTTTTCTGCAGCGGGAGGCAGTAGCAGTAAAAGTCGCCCCTGCTCACTTTTTAGGGTGACCTGCTGTTTAGATACGGTCTCCGGCTGATCGATCTCCAACTCTAATGAAGAGACATCAACCAGGGTGTCGCTAGTTTTACTATTGTCTTCTTCAAATATATAAAGCTCCACATTGTCAGAGGCTTGTAATCGTGCTGATAAGGCAGAGCGGTCGGTATCGGTTTGAGTCTCCTCTTGAGGCTCTGTTTCTTGAGGAGCTGCCGTATTAGCCGATGGCTCTGCTGACTTTGAAGGCTGCTCAGCCACATCAACAGTGTTCTGGGCTGGAGTGCTTTGGTCTGGATTAAGAGGGCTTTTAGAAACCTCGTGGTTAGCTATTTTATTGTCTGCGCCGTTATCCATGGTGTTGAATTGGCTAAGAGTTTTCCTAGAACGCCCTTAACTATAAAGAAAAATTAGAAAAAATATCGATCACGCTGTGGTCACGGAAAAGCATAAACCAATATAGAGTCTGACCTGCTGTTTTGAGTCAGCATATGCTTGCAATATTGTCAGGTTTTTGATGGATAACTCCGTTGTTTTCTGTGGATGTTCGCCAATAAAAGCTCCTTAATCGGGCTGCTCACTCTAGGTACATGGGTTTGTAGTTGGTAAAAACTCGTGTTCTAGGTTGAATCGCGGGATATTAAGGTTACGGGCAGCTGTCATCACTCATCTCATATGTCTTGGACTCATATCCACGCAAGAATCCATACGGCATTAAAGGCCAAAGGCTTGCTTCCCAAGGGCTCGTCCATCTTAATTGCTGTATCTGGGGGGCAGGATTCTTTATGTCTTGCCAAACTCTTGTTAGATCTCAGGCCCAAATGGGACTGGTCTTTGGCAATTGTGCATTGTGACCACGGTTGGCGAGCTGACTCTGCTGAGAATACTGCCCATGTATTGCAATTAGCCCAGCGTTGGCAAATTCCGTGCTTTGTGGAAACGGCTAAGTCTCTACCGACAACAGAGGCAGCTGCTCGTAGTTGGCGCTATGAAGTCTTTGCTGCTGTGGCCAGTGCTCATCAGTGCAACCACGTGGTTACTGGCCATACGGCGACTGACCGAGCGGAGACGGTGCTTTACAACCTATTGCGAGGCAGCGGTGCTGATGGTATGCAGGCGTTGAGCTGGCAGCGACCGCTGAGTCTAAAGTATGTAGATATCTGTGTCACTCGACCACTGCTGCAGCTAACTCGACAAGAGACGGGGGCTTTTTGCCGGGAGTTAGCCCTACCGATCTGGCATGACGCCTCTAATGACGACTTGCACTATCGCCGCAATCGCATTCGTCAAGAGCTAATGCCGTATTTGCGATCGCACTTCAACCCTAATGTTGAAACGACGCTGGCCCAAACTGCTGAAATTTTTACGGCTGAGGTGAGCTATCTAGAGCATCAAACCAACCAGGTTTACAGTCAGCTGGTCACTATTGAGGAAGATATCTGGCGCATTGATCGCACCAGGTTTAAGACGATATCGTTGGCGCTACAGCGCCGAGTAGCGCGCCGCTTGCTACAAACTGTGCTGTCACAGCAGCTTAACTTTGAGCATATTGAAAAACTTGTCGCACTAGCTAGTGCACCCCATCAAGCACAAACTGATCCATTTCCAGGCGGTATCGTGGCTCGGGTAGAACACACCTGGATCATTTTGCAATAGGCGCTATTAGAGCAGCCGGTGAGGTAGCAACTGGTTATCAATCCAACCTAAGCTATAGAAGAAAAAAATCTTTGTACGCTATGCGCTGGTTATTTGCAGCTGTCCTTGGACTCTTGTTAGGACTCACCCCCATATTGCCATCACCAGTTTTGGCAGATAGCCAAGCTCTATCAAAAACAGATGTGAGTGCCCTTCGTAAACAGGCGTTTGAACTCACTCGAAAAGGCAAATTTGATTTAGCCGAAGGAGCCTGGACTAAACTTATTAACCAGCTGCCGGACGAACCTGCTGTGTGGAGTAATAGAGGCAACGTGCGAGTCAGCCAAAACAAAGTTGAGGCGGCTATCCAAGATTATGACCAGGCGATAGGTCTAGACCCGCTGCAGCCTGACCCCTATCTCAATCGGGGTGCGGCCTACGAAGCCATGGGAAAGTGGCAGGACGCGATTGATGACTATAACCGGGTCTTATCGTTGTCTCCCAATGATCCAGCCGCTTATAACAATCGTGGTAATGCTAAGGGTGGCCAGGGCGATTGGCAGGCGGCTCTGGAAGATTATGAGCAATCCATTACGATTCAGCCTAGCTTCTCCCTTGGATATGCCAACTATGGCATTGCTCTATTTGAGGTAGGTGATCAAACAAAATCGTTACAGATTCTCAAAAGCTTAGCCCGTAAGTATCCTAACTATGCAGATGTGCGAGCTGCTTTGACGGCTGCCCTATGGGAAACGGGCAATCGGGGAGAAGCCGAGAGCCAGTGGGTTGCGGCTCGAGGACTTGATCGACGTTATGCCGACCTTGACTGGGTAAAGGATGTGCGACGCTGGCCCCCTTCGCTAGTAGATGCCCTCGATCACTTTCTAAAACTTTAAGCAAGTCTAAAACGCCCGTTTCAAACGCTTGAAAATATGTTTAGAACATATTCAGTTCGCCTTAGAAGGGGTGGCTTTTTGAGTTAATTACAATTCTTAAGATTTTTAATGAAGCTAGTCTATCAAGGTCATATCAACAGTTTTAGTTGCTCAGTCTGCCCACTTGTTACACCTATCTAATTAATTTCAGTCTTTCTACGATAGAAGTTCTGAGAGCGGGGCTTAATACTTGTAATCCAGTGGTGCGTTGGGGAAAGGTGAGTTGTCGTCACCGTAGGTGAGTACGAAAAATAGTGTATTTCCCTGTAGCTATGTTTTATCACCTTGGCTATGTGCTTCTAAATTCGTACAGCCATAGATTACGTTAGCCATAAATTGAGCGGTATGATAACGCGACAATATATTTGTAAAAACTTACCAAGTTCCGACATATCTATCTTTGCAAATGTTGTAAAGAGCATACATTTTTCATGCCTATTTTTGGATAGTTCTGAGAAGTGTACTGGGGACCAGATGGGTGCTTAGGTGCGTCAATTGGTGTCTTTAAAGCGCCTAAGTTGTGTGTCATACATATTCAATAGCAACCACAGTGACGGGCATATCAAAGACTCGTAAAAATTGATAGGTGTCGCTGTTGATTGCACATCTTTTATTCCTGGGCATCCTATGGATCAAAGGCTTTCTGGTCAACGATCATTCCAGCTACAAACACCGTTTCCTGTGTTGAAATTTTCAGGGTGTGATGAGCAGGTATGGTCTCAGTTTTGGAATACATTCTCTGCCCCTGCTGAGAAATTTCATCAACCCCTCGAACCTTCCTCAAGGATGGCCCGTTTTACTGAACCTGAAGCGAGTCTGGACAGTATCCAGCAGCTACAGCAGCAGCTACAGCAACAGATCTACTTACGGGAAGCCATTCAGCGTATCCGACGAGTGTTTTGTGTCAAGGATGTCTACAGCGTAGCCGTCCAGACGCTCATGGATTTTTTTCAAGCCGATTGGATAGCCATTCTGGCAAATGGGCCTTACGGCTGGCAGTCAATCGCTGCATCACCTTATCCAGCGGATGTCGCTGTGATTAATGAGTATCTTGGTCTGGAGAGTGTGGCTTCGAAGCTAGCACGCTCTTTTCCAATTGCTTTAGATGAACAGTCTCTGCATCAAGGACCTGTAGACAAGCAATGGTCAACGCGATTTCCAGGAGCTTTGCTGTTAGGGCCTATTCATTTGCCCAATGCCAATCGGGGACAGCCAATAATCGATAGACCTTGGGGTTTAGTGGCCATGGGTCGTAAAGACAAGGCTAATCTTTGGACCACAGAGCAGTTGGAGCAGGCAAAAATCTTGATTGATGAGATTGCGCTCGCTCTACACCACAGCCTACTTTACGAACGAACAAAGCAAGATAATCACGAGCTAAAGGCACTGGCATTAAAGGACAGTCTGACGGGGTTGGCTAATCGTCGACAGTTTGATCGCTATTTTGATGCTGAGTGGCAGCGTCTGGCCCGTGAGCATCAGCCGTTGACCTTAATCTTGTGTGATATTGACTATTTCAAGCGATATAACGATTGCTATGGCCACCCCAGCGGGGATATCTGTCTGGCTCAAGTGGGAGATGTGCTGACAAAATGCATTCGCCGACCTGCCGATTTAGTCGCCCGTTATGGGGGTGAAGAATTTGCAGTGATCTTGCCTAATACAGATACAGGGGGCGGTCATAGCGTTGCTGAAGCAATTAGGGAGGGGCTGGCAAAAGCTGCAATTCCTCACTGTACCTCTAGTGTTTCTGATGCCGCTACGTAGACGATGGGTTTCGCGACGGTGGTTCCTGATCATCATTTAATTGCTCAAGATCTTCTTCAGGCCGCTGATCTGGCGCTTTATCACGCTAAACAACAGGGACGCGATCGCATCTATGTACATGCCCACTATTTCGTGAACAATAGCTCACACTCTGAACATATCGATTTGGGAACTCACAAACACGATAGACACCTGTCAAGTGATTAAGCAGTCATTATTTGGCTGCTTTACTTTGTGACTACCCTACGTATAGTTAACGATGCGAGCGAAGTTATCGGCATCTAAGCTGGCCCCACCAACAAGTGCACCATCAATCTCAGGTTGGGACATAATTTCGTCCACATTACCGGGTTTAACAGAGCCCCCATATTGAATTGGCATATCTTTGTGGGCGAGCTGGGAACGAATCAACCAGCACACACGATTTGCTTCTTCTGAGTCACAGGTATCGCCAGTACCAATAGCCCAAATTGGCTCATAAGCGATGATTAATCGACTTTGATCTACACCCACTAAACCCTTTTCGATTTGGCTGACCACATGGGTTTCTGTTTCCCCTGCATCACGCTGTTGCTTAGTTTCGCCCACACACAAAATGGGTGTGAGGCCGTCGGCTTGAGCAGCCTTTAACCGTAGATTGACGGTCTCATCCGTATCTCCAAAATATTGACGGCGCTCACTATGACCCACGATCACATAGCGTGTGCCAAGCTCTGTCAACATTTCGCTAGAAATTTCCCCAGTGTAAGCCCCAGATATTTCCCAATGGACGTTTTGAGCACCGACCATTACCCGTGAACCATGGAGCGTTTTTGACAGGGTGGTTAGAGAAGTAAAGGGAGCACAGAGAATCACTTCTCGCTCTTCGGGGGTAGATTCTAGCTGGGGTAAAAAACCATTCAAAAACTCCAAGCTGTCTGCCTGGGTTTTGTGCATCTTCCAATTGCCAGCGATAACAATTCTTCGCACGGATTTTTAATTTCGCTCTTTATATTGCATCCAGCATCCTACCGAGAAACCTTAACCCAGTGCAAATCGAGGTGCTAGATCATCACACGATAACGCTAAAAGCCATAGGGTCGGCAGTCCCCTATGGCTTTTCTCAATCCCTAAATTTTAGAGATGTTATTTTTTAGTCAGATGTGATGCCAGCTTCAGCCCGAGCCTTAGCTGCTTCATCTGGATGAATGTTGAGCCGAGTAAGATTCACGCGACCACGATTATCAATTTCTCGAATCTTGATCAGTACTTCCTCCCCGACGGTTACCTCATCTTCAACTTTGTTAACGCGGTAATCTGCGAGCTGTGATATGTGGATCATGCCCTCTTTACCAGTGCGATACTCAACAAATGCCCCAATCGGAATAATCCTTGTTACTTTGCCTACATAGACATCACCGGCCGAAGGCTTAAAGGTAATGCCTTCAATAATGGCCTGGGCTCGTTCGGCTGCGGCACCGTCCACAGAGGAGACGGTGATGGTGCCGTCATCTGCAATGTCCACCTTGGCTCCGGTTTCGTCAGTAATGCTCTTGATTTGCTTACCGCCAGGACCAATCACCATACCAATCATTTCTGGATCGATCTTGAAGGTGAGAAGTCTTGGAGCATAGGGGGATAGCTCAGCTCGAGGCGCATTGATAGCCTCTAGCATCTTAGAGAGGATATGCAATCTGGCTGGTTTCGCTTGGTTAATTGCTTCAGCGATAGTATCTAGAGGTAGACCAGTGATTTTCATGTCCATCTGCAGTGCTGTGATACCGCTGTCAGTACCAGCCACCTTGAAGTCCATATCGCCCAAGAAGTCTTCAATACCCTGAATATCGGTGAGAATGCGAACTTCATCGCCTTCTTTAATGAGACCCATAGCAGCACCACTCACCGGTTTGCCTAAGGGGACGCCAGCGTCCATCAACGATAGGGTGGAGCCACAGACTGAGCCCATGGAGGTAGACCCATTGGAAGATAGAACCTCAGACACCACGCGAATCACGTAGGGAAAGTCGGTCATAGCTGGTAGAACAGGCATCAATGCTCTCTCTGCTAAAGCGCCATGACCAATCTCGCGGCGACCTGGCGATCGCATCGGTCGAGTTTCACCCACTGAATATGGAGGAAAGTTGTAGTGATGTAAGTAGCGCTTATGTTCGTCTGGGTGCAGGTCATCTGTCATCTGGGCATCACCGGGTGTGCCCAAGGTAACCACTGACATAACCTGGGTGAGCCCCCGCCGGAAAAGGCCAGTGCCATGGACCCGATTGGGTAAAACCCCTGTGCGACAGCTGATGGGTCTAACCTCATCCAGCTTGCGGCCATCGACACGGACGCTTTCTTCTAGAATTTGAGCCCGCATCAGCTTTTTAGTCAGAGACTTATAGGCATTGCCAAATGCTTTGCCATTTTCAGTGACTACCACCCGAATAGGATCATCGTCAGATAGCTGAGTAATATCTGCACTGATTTGGGCTTTGAGTTCGTCAAGCTTGTCATCCCGTTCAGGTTTAGATAGCTCAAACTGCTTCAAAATTTCTTTGATACCGGCAGTGGCCTTGTCTGACAAAAAGTTTGACAGTGTTGGGTCTGCTTCAGGGGTAGGTAGGGTAACGGGCTCGATGTTTAGCTCCGCCATGATGTCTTTTTGAGCCTGGATGATGTCGCGGACAACCTCGTAGCCAAAATCGATAGCTTCGATCACATCTTGCTCAGGCAGCTGGTTGGCTCCAGCCTCAACCATGATGACTCCATCAGGAGAGCCAGCCACCACTAGATCTAGATCCCCTTCTTCAATTTCCTTATATGTGGGATTGATGATAAAATCGTCACCAATTAAGCCAACTCGTACGGCTGCCATAGGGCCGTAAAATGGGATCTGGGCTAGTAATGTTGCTATAGATGCCCCTGTCGCTGCAAGGACATCGGGGGGAACATCGTGGTCCATTGAAACGGTGGTTGCCACGATTTGAATATCATTCCGCATCCAGGATGGAAATAGCGGACGCATGGGTCGGTCAATCAATCGGCTAACTAAAGTAGCACGTTCAGGAGGGCGACCTTCTCGCCGTAAAAAACCGCCAGGGATACGACCTGCTGCATAGAGGCGTTCTTCGTAGTCTACGAGTAAAGGTAGAAAGTCGATGCCTTCACGGGGGTTCGATAGGGTTGCGGTGACCAGTACGGCAGTTTCACCAGATTCAATCAATACAGAACCGCCTGCTTGGGGAGCTAAAAGACCCACCTTAAGTCGAATATCCCGTCCATCAAAGGATATTGACTTGTCAATTTCTTGCATTTACAACTACGTCCTTCTTACGTCTTTCACATTTGTTCTCTGGCAATCCTAGCACTGATGTAGAACAGTTGTTTCTTCTTCAAAAAAAGATTTGATTGGCCTTAGAATCCACCTTTAAATGAGTTTGAATATGTCTGTTAGTTAGATGTTGAGAGGGAACCCTGTACAGATGTAAGGGCTTCACAGTAAGTCGTGTTGGTTTGTATGTTTCGTTGAAATTACGTGCTTGATGCAGCGAAAATTAATACAAAAATAATCAAAAGTTAGCTTGTGTTGCTGAAGTGCTTTTCAAAAGCGAATTCTAAACGTTTAGCGAGATTTCTGAAGCCATTCTAAAATTTGTCTTGGATTTGTCTCAGAAAGTTTGAGACTGCCTAATTCAAATTTTTTAAATCTATTTCACAGTGTTGTATCAATCTCCGACTCGTTTCACTTTCGGAGACGTTACGGGAAAGTTACTTTATAGTAAGCGCGTTGGACGGGAACGAGTAGCGTATGAATGTTTTGGTGACGGGCGTAGCTGGCTTTGTGGGATTCTTTGTAGCCCAACGATTGTTGGCTGATGGCGAGGTTGTTTATGGCATTGATAATCTCAATGACTATTATGATGTGTCGCTTAAGAAAGCTCGGTTGGCAAAGCTATTGCCTCATCCATCTTTTTCGTTTGCGCCCTTGGACCTAGCCGATCGTGACAAAATGACAGCCCTGTTTCAAGAGCAATCGTTTGACCGGGTAATTCATCTAGCTGCTCAGGCGGGGGTTCGATATTCGCTTAAAAACCCCTACGCCTATGCTGATAGTAATTTGGCTGGATTTATTCATATCTTGGAAGGATGTCGCCAGAGTCAAGTACAGCTTCTCGTCTATGCCTCTTCGAGTTCCGTGTACGGAGCTAACCGTAAAGTGCCGTTTGCTACAACCGACAATATAGATCATCCAGTCTCACTCTATGCGGCTACTAAAAAAGCGAATGAGCTAATGGCTCATTCCTACAGTCATCTGTATAATTTGCCAACGACAGGGCTACGCTTCTTTACCGTCTATGGTCCTTGGGGTCGGCCAGATATGGCTTACTTTAAGTTTGTGGATGCGATCGCAAACGACCGCCCCATACAGGTTTATAACCATGGCAAAATGCAGCGCGACTTCACCTACATAGACGATGTGATTGAAGGTGTTGTGAGAGTGCTGCGCCACCTGCCCCAACCCCTGGCAAATGAAGCATTTAATACAGCTGCGCCTTACCAGATTTACAACATCGGTAACCATAGCCCGGTGGAGCTGATGCGCTTTATCGAGATTATTGAGCAGACCCTGGGCAAACCGGCTGTTAAAGAGATGATGCCAATGCAGCCAGGAGATGTAGCCGCGACCTATGCCGACGTCGCTGATTTGACAGCAGATGTAGGATTTGCCCCAAGCACTCCTCTAGAGGTTGGCATCGAGAAATTTGTTGCCTGGTATAAAGACTATTACGGGTGTTAGAGTCCCGGTTTCCAAAAAATAGGACTCTAACCAGGCCGCCCTCTCAGGGTTCGATAGCCCAATACCCCAGCCGTGATTACGACTAACAGATATGGACTGTAGGCCAATAGCCAAAGGCCAACCTGCATCAGCCCGACTGTTAGGTCACCAACAGACTGTGTGGCATCTCGCCAGGTTGCACCGATCGTTTCACCTAGCGGCCGCCCAATTGGCTGGGACGCTACGGCGGCGGCCAGAGTTAAATCCACTGTCGAGTACCGTACCTGAGTTTGTAGGTTTTGCACACGGGCGTCAATTTGTTCGATTTGCTCCCGTACACGACTAAGTTCTCTTGATACCTCCAGTACGTGAGAAATTTCCCCAGACCGTTCCATGATTTTAAGTAAGGATTCTTCTGACTTACGCAGGTTACGTAACCGTGCTTGAGCATCCACGATTTGGGTAGATACATCTTCGGCACTCAGCCCTTGTTGTTGCACAGTACCCAGCTCACCTAATGCGGCTAAAAGTGGGTCTAGGTTTGCCTGAGGTACTCGAATGCGCAGGTAGGCAGTCCGTTGAACAGCTTCGATTTGATTGTCTTGGAGATCGAGAATATCACCCTGGTGGGTGCGAATAATCTGTGAGGTTTGCTTGAGACCATCGTCGATGGAGTCTACCATCAACCGCAGCTGTGCTCGTTTGATCAGCTGCGGTTGGCTATCTGTAACTGCAGGATCAGCGGGCGGGCCACTTGGGCTACTAGTATCGGCTTCTGCTTCAACACTGTCTTGTGCTGCCAAGATATTGGCGGAGTCTGCTACCGCCGTACATTCTGCAGGGGCCTGTGTTTGTACACCCATCTCGGTAGCGGCCGAACAGCTGGTCAGGCTGGCGATTACTACAAGGACTGCAAAGCCAGATCTTATCGGTGTTGCCATAGTTGATTTCCCATCTCTCATACTGGGTTCTTCACCTCAGTATGGGCAGATATCTTAAAAGACTCGGTGAGGTTACAGAATTTGCAACCATCCGCTTGAGACCCCCGGTTTCTGCGGCAAAATACAAAAAACATCTGCTTGAGACCCCCGGTTTCTGTCGCAAAATGCAAAAACCCCAGCTCCTCTAAAGAAACCGGGGGTCTAAATGCGGATGAAAGGACTTGAACCTTCACGTCACGAAGACACTAGAACCTAAACCTAGCGCGTCTACCAATTCCGCCACATCCGCCTGTATGCGAATCCTATACTATCAGAGAATTCGAACAAGTTATAGTCGGTTCTCTGGAATAGACAATTTTGTCCTAATCGGACCATTATGATGGTGTGTACATGCGGTTAAGCCGCAGCACAATAGTGGCTTAGACTACTAAGTGACTACTATATATATGATTAATTGTGTAGACGGCAGCTACAGCCGCACACTCGCAGTGGGAGAAACCTAGCGGATGGGAAAGGTCGTCGGTATTGACCTCGGTACTACCAACTCAGTTGTCTCAGTCATCGAAGGTGGCAAGCCGGTGGTCATCGCCAATACGGAGGGGATGCGCACCACACCTTCAGTGGTTGCGTTTAGCAAAGAGGGTGAGCGTTTAGTGGGGCAAATGGCCCGGCGACAGTCGGTGCTCAATCCTCAAACTACTTTTTACAACGTTAAGCGCTATTTAGGGCGCAAATATACCGAACTCAGCTCCGAGTCAAAGCGTGTTCCCTACACTGTGCGCAAAGATGAGGCAGGTAATGTCAAAATCCGCTGTCCTCGATTAGATAAGGATTTTGCCCCTGAGGAAATATCCGCTATGGTGCTGCGGAAGCTGGCTGAAGAAGCGAGTCGCTACATGGGGCAGCCAGTTACGGGTGCAGTGATTACGGTGCCCGCTTATTTTAACGATGCTCAACGCCAGGCGACCCGAGATGCTGGTCGCATTGCGGGCTTAGAAGTAAAGCGGATTATTAATGAACCCACTGCAGCGGCTTTAGCCTATGGCTTAGATCAGCAATTTAATCAAACGATTCTGGTATTTGATCTAGGTGGCGGCACCTTTGATGTGTCTATCTTGGATGTGCGCAACGGAGTATTTGAGGTTCGCTCTACCAGTGGTGATACCCAACTGGGCGGTGTCAACTTTGACAAAAAAATTGTCGACTGGCTAGCAGATGAGTTTTTAGAAACTGAAGGCGTTGACCTGCGTCGTGATCGCCAAGCACTACAGCGGCTGATCGAAGCGTCTGAAAAAGCCAAGATTGAATTGTCTGGTCTGCCTACCGTTGAGATTAATCTGCCGTTTATTACGGCGACTGCCGATGGACCAAAGCATATTGAGAAAAAGCTGACGCGATCGCACTTTGAATCTCTCTGTGCCGATTTGATCAGCCGTTTACGGGCTCCTTTACAGCAGGCCATGAACGATGCCCGTCTATCGCCTTCTCAAATTGACGAGGTGGTACTAGTAGGCGGCTCTAGCCGTATGCCCATGGTGCAGCAGCTGGTACGCTCTATTCTCAGTAAAGAGCCCAACCAAAACGTCAATCCAGACGAAGCAGTCGCTGTTGGTGCCGCGATTCAGGCCGGTATTCTCACAGAAGAAGTCAAGGACATTATGCTCCTGGATGTCACGCCGTTGTCTCTGGGCCTAGAGACCATTGGCGGGGTGATGAAAAAAGTGATTCCCCGCAACACAACTATCCCGGTACGGCGCTCTGACATTTTCTCCACCTCTGAAAACAACCAGACTGTGGTTGAGGTGCACGTGCTCCAGGGTGAGCGAGAAATGGGCACAGACAATAAATCATTGGGCCGGTTTAAGCTCATGGGCATTCCGCCCGCTCCCCGAGGTATTCCTCAGGTGCAGGTGTCGTTTGACATTGATGCTAACGGGATTTTGCAGGTTTCGGCCATGGATAAAACCACGGGTCGTGAACAGAGCATCACGGTACAAGAGGCTTCAAACCTCTCCGAAGATGATATCCAGCTAATGCTGCGGGAAGCTGAGGAATTTGCCGATGTGGATCGCGGTCAGCGAGAGCGAATTGAAAAACGCAACCGGGCTGAAACATTAACATTCCAGGCCGAACGAGCCATGCGAATGGTTTCGATTGACTATGGACTGCAGTTTGCTCGCGATCGCAAACGCCGCATTGATAACCTGATTCAAGATCTGCGCGATGCTCTTAAACGTGAGGATGAGCGCATGATCGACATGATTCAGTCTGAGCTTCAGGATGAACTGTACGAACTAAATCGCGAGGCCTATCTCTACGACGCCGATAACGACGACGGTAATCTCTTTAGCCAAATTGGTGACACCATCAAGAAAGCCTTTGAGGATGATGACGATTATTATCGTCGCGACTATGACTGGAACGGCCAAAATCAGTGGGATAACCCTAGCTGGTCGTCTGGCCGGCGTGACAATCGTAGCGGTTGGGATGATTGGGATGATAGTTGGAATCGTTCGGCGTCTCGACCAGGTGACGGTCGATCAGGCTATGATGCACCCCGCGACTATGGCAACCGAAGTTATGAGAATCGTGGTTATGACGATGCTCAGGGTCGGCGTAACGATCTCTCAATAGATAACAACAACTACGGCCAGGGGCAGGAATCCTACAGACGGGAGTCCTACGGTCAAGATGGCGACTATGGGCAGTCGTCTTACCAACAAGGTGGTTATGACCAGGGACGTTCTGACCGAGGGCGCTATGATCAAGACCGCTATGACCCCAATGCTCAAGCGCCCTATGATTCTCAGCCCAAGACAAACTATGGGCAAAATCATCCCCAGGAAGGTCAAGATAACTATAGTCAGCCGGGCTATGGGCAAGACCCTTATGCCCAGGGCGAATACGATCAAGCTAATCAAGAGCGCTATGCCCGTGGCGCTGACCGCGGTCAATACGACCGTTACGACCGGGGTGGCCCATATAGAGAGGGGAGTCCCAGTCAGACTAATCAAGAAGATGGGAAAAACTACCGATATTCTGCTGGTAGAGGAGACGTAAGGCCGCCAGGCTCGACTCAAGAGCGCTCAAACTGGTCTGAGCCACGCCGTCCGCCATCAGATAACTATCGCCAAGGCTATAACCAAGACGACTATGGTCAGCGTGGCGGCGACTATCGCCAAGATTATTCCACTGACTCTGGATCGGCCTATGGCGCTAACCAAGGTGGCTATGGTTCTGCCGATGGAAATGAAAGGCCGTCTGATGGGGAACGCTATGCGTCTTCTCAACCTGGCGGTTATTCCCCATCGCAACCTGCTGATAGCTACACAAACGGTGGTGGTAGGCCCACCAGTGATGGGAGACCCCCGATAAGCAACTGGAATTCTGATTCCTCTTTGGAGGAGGATCCTTGGGCAGATAAGCCAAACGAGTCAACCACTAGACCTGCTGAAGAGTACTCTAGTAACTCAAGTCAAAAAAACAGCCCGCAGCGCTATGACGATGAATGGGGTGACCAGGACGAGCTTTGGTAAGTCGGTTGAGCCCCACCATGCAAAACTTTCGAGACTACTACGAGATTCTCGGCATTCTTGATAGTGCCGATGCTCAAACCATAAAACAAGCCTATCGCCGTCTTGCCCGTCAGTTTCATCCTGACCTAAACCCAGGTAATCAAGAGGCCGAAGAACGCTTTAAATCTATCAGTGAGGCTTATGAGATACTCTCTGATACGGCCCATAAATCTCAATATGACGATTATCGACGTTATTGGCGGCAGCAAAAATCTGAGTCTGATTATCAAGATTTAGAAGACTTTAATCACTTTGTTGATCAGCTACTGAATCGCCAAGAGAGTCCTCAACCATCGGTTCAGAAAACTCAGAAGAAATCCAGAAAAACTCCTTCCGCGCAGCGTCGTGATGCAGAAGCATCTCTGCAAGTGCCCCTGGAACGTGCTTTTCAAGGAGGGACAGAGCGGGTCCGGCTTGAAGATGGGCGAGCCTTGGAAGTAGATATGCCTCCAGGAATGGTGACAGGTCAGCGTATTCGCTTGAGAGGGCAAGGCATTAAGGGGGGCGATCTGTATCTCAAAATAATTGTTGAGCCCCATAACTTTTTAAGGGTGGAGGGGCGAGATATTGTCTGTCACTTGCCGATCACACCCAGTGAGGCGGTGCTTGGCGGACAGATAACGGTACCGACAGTGGATGGGCCGGTGCAGATGACTATTCCGGCGGGCATTCAGTCTGGGCGAAAATTGCGCTTAGCTGGTAGAGGATATGGCCGCACCCCAGAGGAGCGCGGCGACCAAATTGTGGAGATTGAAGTAGCCATTCCTAAACTCCTTAGCGATCAAGAAGTAGAACTCTACGAAAAGCTACGGGCAATTGAATCCTTTAACCCCAGAAGCCATCTGTAATCCTAAGCTCCAAAGTAGGCTGGAGCCTTTCCAGGAGCCCATTTAATATTGCAGCCAACGCTTGGCATTTGCTCATTAGATAGCGTCTGGCCCACGAGCACCTGGTCGATTGCTTGGCGCAGATCTTTACCAGTAACCGGTTTGCCGTTGCTAGG
>JBHJIV010000182.1:0-4085 GCA_050043105.1 Leptolyngbyaceae cyanobacterium
AATCGCGTGGGTATGGCCAGTGAAGGCTTTGAGGCATTGCCCCGTCTGCACATCCCAAAGCCTGACGGTTTCATCCGTACTGCCCGTGGCGCTCGTCTGACTATCCGGCCTAAACGTCAGCGACCAAAAACTGTTGGTATCTTCTAGGGTGTGCAGGCATTCACCGCTCTCCATCGCCCAAATTTTGACCCGTTGATCCCAACCAGCGGACGCGATCAGGTGCCCATCGGGGCTAAAGGATACCGCTTGCACATAATTCGTATGTCCCTTCTGGGTGTTAAGACAGCGGCCCTCTAAATCCCAGAGTTTGACCGTCTGATCGGAACTGCCGCTTGCAATCCTCTTGCTATCAGGGCTAAACACTACCGACCGGACCCAATTTGTGTGCCCCTGCAATGTGTGCATACAGCATCCCGTATGGACATCCCACATTTTCACGGTTTGGTCGGCGCTGCCGCTCACCAGCCATTGACCATCTGGACTAAACGCGATCGACCAAATCCAGGCATCGTGTCCTCGGCAGCGACCCTATTCTTCGCCGCTCGCCATCTGCCACAGTTGAATCACGCCGCTCGTTCCGGCTGCGGCAAACAGATTGCCATCGGGACTGACGGCGACGGCATGAATCCCCCCAAAGGCATCATAAAAAGTCGTTTGTGAAAAATGGGCCTGTGAAAAATCAGCTTGATGGAGATTGAGCCCCTGTAAGTAGGCTTGCCAGATCGTGAGATTGGAGAAGTCATAGTCGGTCACTTCAATCTGGAGCTGACGCATGAGATTAAGGACGTTGCCTCCCGCATACCCTGACCTTGCGGGGGGCTGCCCGCGTAAAGGGGCTAGGCACTGAGTGAGCATCGTCGCAATGTCTTCTGAGTTACCCAAAGTGGCTAAAAGTTGTTGGGCAATGGGTTCTAGGATGAGATTGAATTGCGTTTGTTGAACATCGTCATTCGCGGGCGTTTTGAGTAAAGCATGACTGATCAGCCGTACCGGTTTTTGCTCGGTGATTTCAGTGAGAATCTGCTCGATTAACTGTTCTGTGACGTATTCCATCACGACCGGTTGCTGGGTATATCGCCTGGATTGTTGCTCAATCAGCGATCGCCAGCCTAGAGATTCAAGGGCTTCTAGGAGGCGAGCTCGGGTGACCGCAGGCACCATATCGCTGGCCAGCGCTGGAATAGAGGTCCACTCACGGTTGATGGCCAACCAGTACATAATGGTTTTTTCCAGGGCCGAGAGCCGCTCAAACTGTTGATCAAGCAGTCGCTGGGTGCCGTTAAAGAGAAAGATGCCCTTGTCTAAAAAGGGGCCAATCTCACCGTCAAATAAGGCATGAATCGACCCCGCCGCAATTTTTAACGCCAAGGGGCTACAGCCATAGCGTTCGCAAAGTTGTTGTTTCTGCTGGACGCTGCCCACCAGATCTTTGGTCTCGATGACGCCTAAGGCCGTTTCGAGGGAGCCGCTGAGTTGTTGCGATCGCACCGCCAGCCCCATCCCTTCATATGTGGCAATTTCAGCCGGTTTCTCGCGACTAGTAATGAGTACACAGCTTTGGTGCGGCGATTCACCCAACATGCGAAACAGGTCTCCATAGGGCTCATATCCGACTCGATATTGCCCGGCCCGATTACCTGCCTGGAGAATGGTCTCAATATTATCTAAAATGACCAGACAACGGGAGGCTTGCAGCCAGTGTCTTAACCGATTCGGAGTTGCCTCTAGATCTTGTTGATTCGATAAAAATAGCACCAAATCCTGTAACAAGCTGTCTAACGGGGGGGCGTTCCGCAGCGATCTCCACACCACATAGTCAAACTCACTCTGAATCTGCTGAGCCAGTTTCACCGACAGGGCACTCTTACCAATGCCCCCCATGCCCAACACTCCCACCAGCCGACAGCGGTCAACCTGTATCCATTTTTCCAGGGTGGCTAATTCTTCAGTCCGACCATGAAATATAGAAACATCCGGTGCCTCGCCCCAATCGACCTGTGCGGTTGCGATCGCAACGTTAGCAACTGAAGAGGGGCCATCATCTGCTACGACCTCCGGGTGAACATAGTCTTCAGGAGCAAGAGTCAGGCCAAACGCCTCAAAATAGTCTGTAATTGTCTGGCGATCAACCGGTGCCTTACCAGAACGTACCTTTGTCAGGGTATTAATGCTAAGCCCCGTAATTTGAGTTAGGGCCTCTAAGGTGTAAGGTTGGCGAGCGTTATCTTCAGCCGCTTGCTGAGCTTCTGCTGTTTGCAGTCGTTCCCAGCCCTGAGAGGAGAGCCTTACGCCACGTCTACGCTTTCTGGTTCTCGAATTTTTTACCACGGAGATCCAATTAGATGCAGGCTTCAGGGTTCGCTACAGCCTTAAGCAGCCCATTTCCATACTTATAGCTCATAGTAGAGCGCTTAAGTTGTGAAAAGGATTCCAGTCTTAATTTGTGACCGTAGCTCTAGTCAAGAGAAATGTCTATAAGTCCCATCTTGCCTACTTTCTAGAGCACAATTCCGAAGCTGGTTTAAGTTGTGCCTTAACTTGGGGGTCTAAGGTGTGAACTTGACTGGTGCAGTCTAGTCAGTTGCGGCAAGCTAGTAGCGTTCACATCTATGCCCATATGACTGCCCTATTTCAACAAGTCCTATGACGTAACTTTTTAGTTCTATTGATGTTCCTCAATAAAAAGAATCTCTTTTCTATCTCTTGAAGATATCTATTTACTTCAACGACATTTAACCTTAGCGAGGCTATGTCAATGACAAAGCCGTAGTTGCTGAGTAATGGATAGAGAAGGTGGTCGAGCGCCGCGCTATGACAATTACTTTGGGCTCTTTCGAGCTTTTGGTGAAGTCGAGAAAACGATTGCCACAAGTGCGTTGAACCTGCCATAAGGATTGAGCAAGATATGAGCTTTTTTACGTTTATCTCGGCCAGGGATGTTCTACGTCTATTGGGTGACACATTATTATGAAGGAAAATTAAGAATGATTGGTTCGTCTACACTGACTCCACAAAAAGCCCGAATAATCGCAAAAGATGCGTTCATTTATGCGTATCCGATGGTGGACAGCTACCGGATTCTGTTTGCTTTCTTTCTTTGGCCCAATAATGCCGAATACAAGGGACCCTTGAATGAATTGCTTGGCGAAGCACGACTGTTCACACCATCGGACACAACAATTCAGACACCGAACGCGGATACACCTTACTGTGTGGTTGGCGCAGATCTTCGCGCGGAACCTTTAGTTTTGACGGTGCCAGTGATAGACCCTAAGCGCTACTACTCGATCCAACTCATTGATACTTACACTCACAACTTTGAATACGTTGGCACTCGGACAACAGGCAATGGCGGAGGCAAGTACTTACTGGCTGGTCCTGACTGGACGGGGCAGATACCGGCTGGAATCACTGCAGTTATCCGTAGCGAAACCAGTCTTGCGCTAGCCTTGTACCGCACCCAGCTTTTCGACTCAGATGACTTAGAGAATGTCGAAAACATCATTGAGAATGGTTACAAGGTTCAGCCGCTGAGTCAGTTTACACATACGGAGCCGCCAGCAAAAATGCCAGCGGTGAAATACCCGAGACCTGTAAGGCTTGACGAGGGTGAAACGTCACCCAGAATATTTAGCCTGTTGAACTTCCTGCTCACGACGTTTTGTTCAACTCACGAATCCGAAACAGAGTTGATGGCTCGCTTCGCCAAGCTAAACATCGGACCTGGCCTAAGCTTTAAGCCAACAGAACTCCCTGAAGCATTAAAACAGGCCGTCGAGCAAGGTATAAAGGATGGTTGGGATACTTATCTGGAGCTAAAGAAGACTAAACTTGCCACTCAAGCAGTCACCGCCGCCGACCTATTTGGCACCCGTGAACACTTGACGGCAACCGGTAACATTTACCTGTACCGTATGGCTGGCGCGATTCTTGGCATTTGGGGAAATTCTATTGAGGAGGCCATGTATCCCTCCTACTATGACGATTCAGACGGTAACGAATTAAATGCCTCAGGGGATGTCCGTTATACACTACGCTTCGAGCCAGGTGAATTGCCACCGGCTGACGCTTTCTGGTCGGCAACC
>JBHJIV010000183.1:0-14641 GCA_050043105.1 Leptolyngbyaceae cyanobacterium
GTTGAAGGTATTAATACTCGTCTGAAGCTGATTAAGCGATCTGGGTATGGATTCAGAAATTTTGAACGCTTTCGACTCAGATGCCTCATTTGCTGGCATTTTTAATTCTCAAAAAGCATAATTAATCCCGAAGAGCCGAAAGTTTTGACTTCTAGATAGATGTTGAACAAGAAAGCTTCAGCATCTTGACTTTCCCTACGCCCTTATCATCGTGATGTCAGAAACCAATTTACAGGTAGCACTACGCAAACTGCCAGATAATGCATCTGAAGCAATTGTCAGCGAAACTTTCTTTGCTCCATATGTGCTGAAGGCACTCGGGTTTTCGCAAAGTGACGGAGAAGTCATTCCACAGTTTGATACTGAAAAAGGAGCTGCTGACTATGCTGTTCGAAAAAATCTCAGTGATGATATTTTTTTACATACACAGACCAATCCATATTTAATTTGTGAGTTAAAGGGTAGAGATATTAACCTCGAAGAAGGGTCTGCTCAATATAAAAAAGCTGTTCAGCAGCTCCATAAAAAATACCTTTTAACCCCCAAGTGTAAGTCCGTGAAGTGGGGGCTACTCACAAACTCTTGTCATATCCAATTATTCAGGAAACATAGCAAAGTTATTCACCCAGCAACCCCTTGCCTAGAAGTATCGCCTGAAACTCTCGATCACATCATTGAGATTATCAAGCAAAAGATTGAAAAACCTACCAAAGCACTGACAGTAGCCATTTATAACAATAAAGGAGGTGTTGGAAAAACTACCACTACTGTAAATTTAGCTAGTATTTTGGCTTTGGCAAAGAAGAGGGTGTTAGTGGTGGATTATGACCCCAATCAACAAGATCTAACCAGTGCCTTGGGCCTTAAGTTGAGTGAAGGTCAAGTATACAAGGCAATAGACACACCGGACATTAGCCTACGGGATGCTATCCAACGCTACGTGCCACCGATCAAAAATACAACAGAGAATGATTTAGGCTTTGATGTTATTCCTGCCGATAGAGTCTTAGTAGATCTCGAAGAGTACCAACTCAGACAAAAATGGCGCAGTCATGAATTACAGAAAAAGCTTGCCGAATTTAGAGCTGTATACGATTATATTCTCATCGACTCTCCTCCCAATTGGCGAGTCTTCAGTCAGCAAGCCCTCTGTGCCGCAGATGTAGTAATCATACCAACCAAGCATAACAATCTCTTCTCTTTAGAAAATTCAGTTACAGTTACCAGAGAGTTTATACCTGATATTCAGAAGACGAAAAATGGAGCTACTCCAGTTGCACTACCAATCTTTTTTAATGGGGAGAAAATCACGCCTTATCAATTACAAGAGGCCCAAAAAGCTCTAATTGAATTAATCAAGCAAGCAAAAAGAGGACAGGACAACAAACCAAAGTTTGATCTTCAGCCTTACTTTTTCCCGAAGTACACCAATTCTAGAAAGGATTTGCACGTTTTTCAGTTGCCCAGCTACGCCAACATAGCCAATGCAGCATTTTCACGTATTCCAGCTGTTTATAGAGACAAGTCTGCCCGTGAGTATTACATCAGTTTAGCGAAGGAGTATTTTTTACATGGCTAGTCTCAGTGATATCGGCAATCTGATGCACCTTTACTTGGATGAAATTGAACCAGGTGAAGCTACAACAGCCCCAGATTTTTTAATTCGAGCATCAGCACAGGTTTTGAATGAAAAGTGCGATCGCAACTGGGTTCCCATTATTGTTAAAGAAACGGGTAAAGACCAGTATCAAGTTATTGGTAACTCATTTGTTTACGCTGTAGCCGAAGAAGCAGGGTTAGATAGGGTCTGGTGTGTAGTTGCTGATAACAGCGATGCAACAGCTGAAATCTCACGAGTGTTATCAGGTGAGGAAGTTCCAAAAATCAATCTTTCCAAAGCCTCCCGTGATGAGATTACTGCAGCTCTTCAATATCTCATCGAGTTGCCTGATAGTGACTTAAAAAAAGTAAAACTCGCAACTGCCACTAATCGTATTGATGAAGCACCGCGTCAATACTGGAAAACATTGGAACCTATTGCTAACCTCAAGTGTGGCATTACACGAGGTAAAAAGCTAACCGCGCTGAAGTCAGTCTTTTACTTGACACCTCAGCCAATGCCTGAAGTCATCACAGACCCAGCTATCCTCAAAAGCCTGACGGCTACAGAGCTTAAGAAAATGGCCAAGAAGCGAGGCATTAGTGGTTACAGTAAGCTGAAAAAAAGTGAGCTTATTAGTGTTCTAGCTGAGCACAATTAACACACTAATTTAAGCAGTCCAACAAAACCTGCCAAGCTTGATTCTTAGCCACAGGGAGAGGATTACTTTTGGGCTCCTCTCACTACCCCACCAAATTAAGCTTTCATGTCCGCCAGTGCTCCACGGGCCATATTAGCAATTGCCTTATCTGTCGCCTTGGGCAGCTGATAGTATTTACCGCCTGCTGTCTTAGCCAGCTCTTTACCAAACCCGGTCGAGACAAACTTACGCTCGGTGTCGATAATCAGCAACTGAAAACCAGTCATTCGAATACGTCCGGCAATGTCTAGTAGTTCTGCTTTGATATCCGGTTTCTCACCCTCTTCCATCGGTTCACCCAAAGAGCGCGCTAGGGGCACATTGCCACGACCATCGGTGATGGCAATAATCACCACATTGCCGGTATCACCAGACTGCTTAGCGTTAGTCCCTACTCGCACAGCCTGACTCAAACCATGGGCCAATGGCGAACCACCACCGCAGGGCATGGTTTCTAACCGACGACGAGCTGAGGTAATCGAGCGCGTTGGCGGCAATAACACATCGGCTTGTTCACCTCTAAAGGGAATTAGGGCGACCTGATCACGGTTTTGGTAGGCATCGGTTAATAAACTCAAGACTGCACCTTTAGCCGACTGCATGCGGTTTAGGGCCATCGAACCAGACGCATCGACAACAAAAATAATCAACGAGCCTGCTTTCCGGGCCAAACGCTTTGCGCGAATATCTCCCTGTTCAACAATTACCTTACGCTCAGGCTGACGGGCACGACGAGCTTTTTGATAAGGGGCTGCAGCACGTAAGGTGGCATCAACCGCAATGCGACGGACTGGGCCTTGGGGCAAAATTGGCTTGATGTAGCGACCTCGGTCTTCAGAGATCACGACACTCTGTTTACCTGAACTGCCCTGCCTACTCATGCTCTCGGCAAACAACAGAAGTGAAGGATCTAAAACAACCCCCTCGGGGTCAAACAAAAACTCTTCTGGAATACTTGGAGGAGACTCTTCCTGTTCTTCGTCGGGTTCATCATCATCATTGTCATCCTCGTCGTCATTCTCTTGTGACTCGTCTTGGTCTTCTTGTTGCTGATTTTCGGGCGGTGGCGGCGGTGGGGGCTGCTCATCCTCCGGTGGGGGTTGGTCCATATTCATGGCACGGGGAATAATTACCAGCTCCACAGCTCGGCGCAGATCATCTGCGTTGATGTCGGTACGCCCTTCTAACGCAGCACTAGCTTTCGCGACGCGTACAGCAAAGAGTTCAGCTCGATGGCCTTCGACACCACCGCGAATGGCCTCGGTCACCAGATATTGCACCTGGTCGGGGGTGATCACAACATCTTTGAGCCACTCGCGGGCCAGAATGATTTGGGTTTTTAGGTTGTCAATTTCTTCGGTGTAGCCAGCTAAAAAGCCCTCGGGATCATCTGCATAGCCGGTCGCCTGGTCGGTGGCGTCTACACGTTCTTCCATGGTGAGGGGACGGTCAGCGGAGAGTGCGATCGCAATTCGGTCTAACAAATGCTGCCGCAGCACCCCTTCTTCAGGGTTATAGGTGGCCACCAACAGCGGCTTACACGGGTGCTGAAAGCTAATGCCTTCGCGTTCAATCTGATTACGTCCTTCGGTCAACGTTCCCAGCAACAGATTCGAAATCTGATCGTCAAGCAGATTGACCTCATCCACATAGAGCACACCGCGATTTGCCTCAGCTAACAACCCCGGCTGAAAGACAGAATCGCCAGTTTGAATTGACTTAGCTACATCAACAGACCCCAGCAGTCGATCTTCGGTTACACCCAGCGGAATTTGAATAAAGGGAGACGGAATCACCTTTGTGGGTAACTCATCCAGATTTACTGACTCTGCAAGCTCACTAAAACGCTCATAAGTAGCATCATCCCACTCACGCTGATCGGTCGGGTCAGCATTGGCACAGGAGCCATCAATCACCTCAATGGGTGGCAGCAGCTGATGCAATCCTCGGGCCAAAACAGACTTAGCTGTGCCACGACGACCTGCAATTACAACACCGCCCAATCCAGGATCTACTGCCGCTAAGAGGAGTGCTAACTTAATTGCATCTTGGCCAACAACAGCCATCAATGGAAATGTAGTGGGCGTATCCGCGAGGGCCTGCATCTTTTCTCTCTAATCAACGTAATAACAACAATGTATCACTGTGCTTCCGTGATCGTGCCCATGAAAGTAAGCCACTTAGATGGTGTGACCCTACACGTTCACCCTTTAGAATCTAAATACTGAAGATCAATCATGAGTTCCCGATGCCTGTCGCTGCCTGTAAGCTGCTGACCTATAAAGGTCAGTACAGCACGTGTCATATTAAAGTGCCAGATATTGATTCTAAGCTGTCCGCCATTCGCATAGATGGCCGTTATTACAGCTTGTTTCGACGCTTTGATGATGCCGATCTAGCTATGAAAGCCTTTAACAAGTTATCCAAACAGGGTGGAGATGATCTAGCCCTAACTCGGCTAACGAACGGATGCTATGTCATGTGGGCATTAGAAAACGAAGCACAGGTCTTTAAGGGACCCCGGAAAAAAAGCTTAGACTGGCCTACCCATGGCCCGGCCACTTGCTTGATGCTGGGCGATGCAAAACAGTATTACCAGTGCTATGTGCAGGTACCTGACTTGGCAGACCCCATGGTGGCGGTTAACTACGAAGAGCAGTTTTACAGTGTCTACAAACCGGGGCTAACAGCGGCTGAAGCATTAGAACTGGCCGCTCAGTTTACCGGACGCGGCAACGATAGTGCGATCGCAGCGACCACAAAGGGCTATGCCGTATGTTTGCTAGAACCCGAAGCCAGCACCAACGCCTCTAACCAACCGGCTAATGCTTAATGCCAAAAGGGGTTTGAGACAACATGCCTCAAACCCCTTAAATAGCCCGTACAGTTTTAACGGCGACCTGGCAAAATAGGCTGTTCCACTGCATTACGGAAGCGGGTAACATCTTCACCAAAGTCAATGGGTAGAACGGCTACTACGTTTTCGTGGGGGCGAGGAATAATCACCCAGGTTTCTAACACACCGCCTGGGGCATTTTCTGCAGCCTCAACGCCCGCTGCCATAGCAGCCTTCACTTCAGACACATCACCACGAATATTGATACAAAACCGAGCACTACCAGCCCGAATGTAATTCACCAATGTGACTCGTCCCGCTTTGACCATCGCATCTGCGGCGGCTAGTACCGGGGGAAACCCTTTTGTCTCTAGCGATCCTACTGCCTCGGGCATTGCCGTTCTCCTTAATTACGAGCCTAGATATGGCTATTACTTACATAACTCCAAAGTCTATTCTACGGGAGACGTGTGGGGTTGAATAGACACAGCCGATTGCGTTTGCTGAACAAACGTTTCAATCGTTGTAAAGTACTCTGGCCCAGCGGTGTCAGCGACGTTGTTATGTCCGGCTTCTGGCACCAGCCAAAGCTGTTTGGGCAACGGCGACAGGGCATAGAGCTGCTCTGACATTACAGACGCTGTTGTATCGTCTTCGACACCGTGAATAAACAAGACGGGCAGGTCAAGCTGCGGCACCTTGGCCAAGGAGTCAAATCGCTGGGTTAAAATCCAATCCACTGGTACCCAGTCATATTGGCTCGAAAATTGAACGGCCTGAAGCATTGAGCTAAAGGTGCTCTGTGCAATTAGCCCAGCAGCCGGACGTTGGGCCGATAACTCGATTGCGATGGCTCCGCCCAGAGAGTGACCAAACAGCCAGAGCCGATCGGCGGCAATCTGGCGCGTTTCTGTCAGATATCGATAGGCTGCGATCGCATCCTCATAAACCCGTTCCTCATTAGGAAATGGCCCCGGACTTAGCCCATAGCCTCGATAGTCCACCAGCAGTACATTAAATCCCATCTGCTGATAGCGATGCGCCAGGCCAAGATTGGCTCCGATATTTTGACTATTGCCGTGGAGATATAGCAGCGTTAGTCCATACTCAGAAAGCGCTCCAGGTAAACTAGGCAGCCACCAAGCATGCAAACCTTCACCAGGGGAGGCTTTACCCGCTTGGCTAATCCAGACTTCTTCATACGCTATTTGATAATCGTCTGGCGTCTGGGTTATTAAAGGGGTGGGTTTAAATATTAAGCGTGTCTGATAAAAATACAGCCCTACACATAGGGCAGCATACAGACCGGCACCAGAGCCCGCTAACGTTAGAAGTTCCTTGTACAAGAGCATCTACATACCATCTAACGACTCAATCAGTTTGCTGACCAAAACAGCAACAGTCTGTCTTTCCTGGATCGACCTACAGCGACCATTCTTCCTGCAGTGTTTGCAACTGCCAAACTCGGGTCTCCGTAATTACCGCCATACAAGCTTGAACATCAGTAGCCGCTGGCAGATTAGCCTCATACTCACAGTGGGCATCACGATAGTCTAACCAAGTCAGCTGGACATCTGTGAGGGTTTCGCCTTGAGTTTCGCTCGCTAACGCCTGAACAGCCTGATAAACCTCATTTAGCTGAGCATCCGCTTCAGTAAAGCTAGTCTCGGCTTTGATAGATTGCTGCAGCTCAGCAATCCGATTGTCCGTAATTTGCTCCATGCACGTAGCCTGAATAAAAGGAGCCATGGAGCCCCCCTCAAAGCGGCCGCTTTCAAAAGCACACTGAGCGTCACGAAATACAATCCAGCGCTCCTCAGCTGTGGTTAGCTGCGCTTTAGTCGTGTCGCTTAAATCTTGGCGTACAGATTGATAAAGCTGATTAAGCGCCTTGTCAGAAATCGTGTAATTTTCAGCCGCACACTGGTTCATATCTAGCTGAGTATCTGCCTGACCACAGTCTTTTTTGGCCAGCGCTACCGGTGCAGGGCGAGGGGTCTCTGCTGGTGTAGCAATCGTCTCAGGGGATGTAGCGGCCTCAGGTGTGGCATCCGGAACGTTGGCAGCCGGGTCTGACTCTGCAGCAGATGGCGCAGCGGCGGTTGGTGTATCTTCTGCGGCGCTATCGGTTGACGTGGCCTGTTGCGACTGTCTACAGCTAACTAAGCCGCGGCACAGCACCTGACACAGTAATTTGGAAAATTGCTTGTAGGACGATTTACCCATGGTTTTAAGACACCATTTTGCTCAATTGGAGTGTAGCGCACCCATTGATTTAGCTATGGCAAATCTAAAGAATGATCGGAGGTTCTGCAATTCCGCAAAGCTGAGCGCTGTAGTTTAGAGGTAGCTTCTAGCTTTTTGTAAACAGTAGTCAAGTCCCCAAACTGCGTCTATTCCCTCTGTCCGCCTGTGGAAATTGCCGCCTATCTTTATATCGACCCTCGCCTGGAACCACCGGTCGATGCCAATCTTTGGGGTTGGGAAGTTGACCATATATATAGGGATACGCCTCTATCAGACCAGTCTGCTCAGCGACCGCAGCTACAGAAGCTATTGTCTCAGCTCAGGACCAAAGCGCCTGATTATTTACTGATAAGAGGGCTAGAAGAATTAGGAGACTCTCTAACAGCCGTGGCGGAGCATTTAACGGCTCTAGAAACAGCCGGAACCATCGTCATTGCAACGGAGCAAGAGTATCAAACCCCGGTCGATGGCACATCCCATCCACAGCTGCCGATTATTCTGGCTCAAGTAGAGATGGCTCAGCGTCAGCGGCGGATTCGTCAAGGACATGCGGCCAAACGCCTAAAGGCATTACCGCCTCCCGGCAAAGCCCCCTACGGCTATCGTCGGGGAAAACAGGGATACGTCATCGACCGCACAACGGCTCCCGTACTCAAAGCGTTTTTTGAACAGTTTTTTGCTGTATGGCTCACTACGGGGTGCCGTTCGTTACATTGCCAAACAGTATGGCAAAAAAGTCTCTGTTCCTACTGGACGCCTGTGGCTAGATCACCCTATTTATCGAGGGCATACCCGCTATGGTGACGGTGATATCGTCCTCAATACCCATCGACCGCTCTTAGATGCAACTGAAGCCGCTCAAATTGATCGACTGCTGCGACGCAACAGTTCATTACCTCCCAAGACAGCCAGTGCCCCACGGTCTTTGGTCGGGCTAGTCACCTGTCAGCAGTGCCAGACAAAACTCACCGTCAGTCGGGTCAGCGCTCCCCGACGAGAACAAGACTATCTATATATGCGGGTAGCTACATGCCCGGCTAAATGTAAAGCGCTATCCTACGACACACTCTTGGAGAAGACAATTCAGGCAATTTGTACTGAGCTGCCTCAGGCAGTAAAGCGACGCTCTGCTCCGCAGCATAATCCTAAAAAAGAGTTAGAAACTGCGATCGCAAACCAAGAGTCATGGTTACAGCAGCTACCTCAGCTAGTTGAGCAAGGTATCTTAGACCAGGCGACTGCAGATCTTCGTACCTACAGCATTCACATAGAGATTGCTCAGCTATCTCAACAGCTGGCCCAGCTTTCCCCTGTCAATCTTCAAGAACTGTCGCAGGCCGTAAGCATTCCTCAGTTCTGGGAAGATTTATCGGAACCCGAACGTCGTTTCTTTTTTCGTGAGTTTATTCGTGATATCCAAATTATCCGCCAGGATAAAACCTGGGCAGTAAAGTTAGTGTTTACTTTCTAGACGGCTATCATCTCCAAGTGAGCAGTTCAAGTAGCAACAGATGCTGCGTAAATCACTGACTCAGAGCCAGCAAATTTGCCGATACATTGCCAGCAGCAGTCCCATGGAGACAGCCATCTCCGTAGGTTTCCCTAGGAAAATCATCAACATTTTTTGCTCTTCACTCAAGATTGCAAAAAGTCTCCATAAAAGCCATGGAGTTAGTCTGACTCTTTACAAGAGACATCAGTGCCAATACGCGTTTCGTCGACATTTTTAAGTATTAAATTTGACACATGAGGACTAAGGCATACAGACAACAGAAATCGTCATGAAACCATTCAATATTCGTGCTGCACTCAGTATTGCAGCTATCATCAGCGCTGCAGGAGCCGCTCCTGGCTACGCATTCACGCTGACAGGGACTACTGCAGTCTTTGACAATGCCCAATTAGAAAATGGAACAACTGTTGGTAGAGCCGCTACCAATTCCGACATTAGCAACTACGACCAGGCAGCGTTTACCAAAGACTCTGATAACTATGTTGAGTTTTTTGACTACAACGGAGTTAATCAAGTGCGTTGGGGCGACCCAGTTTACGATTACTACAGCTATAGCAAGACCCAAGAAGCAGGTCACCGCAGAATCTCGGACTATGGCTCCTATCGCACTAGCCGTGGCTATCAATATTACGGTTCACATAAAGACCGGACTGCCCAAAAAAGCGGACTTGGGTTTAAGGGTACAAACAACCTGAGTCTTGATGTTGGAGAAGTGTTTAATATCGGCACCCTCAAACATTACAACAACACTATTTGGTCAGATGGACGCATTGCGACTAAAACCGACTTTAGTCTTAAGTTAAACTTTGATGACATTGGTCTGGGTGAGCAGCAATTTAACTTTGCACTCAATGTTGACGAAACTAGTAATAGCCCTGGCAACCATCCAGGTGGGTCATGTCCTTATAAGACAACTGGCTATGGTTGTTCTGATAACATCACCTGGGACTTTGCGATTGACTCTGAAAACAGTTTTGAGTTTGATGAAGAGCAATACACCCTAGAGTTAGTTGGGTTTAATGACACTCCTGACTTTGATGCCGGAGCCCTCACTAACTTTATTTCTCAAGAAAATGGCACCAGCACGGCTAGTCTGTTTGCTCGTATTGTCAAAGTTGAGGCCGAGCCAGAAGACCCTGCTGCTGTGCCTGAGCCTGGAGCACTGTTGGGTATAGGGGCTATGGGTTTACTTCTGCGCAAAGCTTATCGTCAGCAAAAGGAGACTGTTGAGGTTTAAATAGCTCTCACCCTCTCCCTATTCTCATTAGCAGCAGACAAGATAGACCTGAGAGTGTTTGTTCTCTCAGGTCTTTTTTAGTAGCACCGCTCTTTTAGCTCTGTTTAGGCTCGTCTAATACCAACGGATACCAGGGTTCTCTACCATTGAGCTGCCAAATTGAAATAACTAAGGCACTGGCCACACCTAACCAAATCACCATCGGTAATAGCAGCTGCCCTGCCAGTGGCACAACTTGCCAATAGACTGCCGTAACCAGAGCAGCTGAAGTCAGAGGACCAACCAACACAACTGGCACGGCTAACCCTAGACGACCTTCAACGGTAAACACCGTATTCCAGGTATCACCCAGCGCGAGATGCATCATAAAAATCGCCAGGGGCCATGTCAGATAGGTTTGACCTAGCTGCTGCCAAACCAGATAGGAGGAAATCACTCGCAGCACACCAATGCTCATCCAAATAAAGGGAAACGCCAAAGGTGGGGGAGCCCAGCCAGGGCGCTGGACAGTGTTGTAGGTGGTACGTGTCCGAGCATTGTTTAGAGGAGAAAACAGCCGAGAGCGAATTGCAACCAGTGTAAAAAATGCGATCGCACAGCCAATATTCGCCATCTCGGGCAGTTGCTGACTAAGTAACTGCAACCCCCATAGACTCAGCACCATCAAGCCCATCTGAGCCAGCGTGCCAGCCAAGTAAGTGACGACAGAGGCCCAATCAACTTGACCCTCTGCCACAGCAGAGCGCTGTTTGGCATCCTCTGCACGCACACCCATGATGGTATTCACCATGGACACTATACCGCTAAACAGGTTGAATTTCTCTGCCATAGCCTTGGTTTTATAAACGTTGGGTTTATTTTCTCCCATTTATCTATCATAATTGCCGCTACCATTTGGGAGAGAGAGCAACCTAGTAGACACGGCAAACCATGGCAAATGTTCGATTCGAGCGCGTTACTAAGCAATATGAAAACGGCTTCGTCGCGGTTAAGGATCTTAATTTAGAAATTCGCGATCGCGAGTTCCTGGTTTTAGTGGGTCCCTCGGGTTGCGGTAAGACCACATCTCTACGCATGCTGGCTGGCTTAGAGAGTATCAGCAGCGGCAATCTCTACATCGACGAGCGTCGGGTTAACGACCTCCCCCCTAAGGATCGTGATATCGCTATGGTATTTCAATCCTATGCTCTATATCCCCACATGAGCGTCTTTGACAATATGGCATTTAGCCTTGAACTACAGGGAGTGTCTAAAGCCGATATTCGGCAACGGGTACAGCAAGCGGCTCAGCAGCTTGGTATTGAAACTCTGCTAGATCGCAAACCCAAGCAACTCTCTGGAGGCCAGCGTCAGCGGGTCGCCGTGGGTCGCGCGATTGTACGTAATCCCTCTGCATTTTTGATGGATGAGCCTCTGTCTAATCTGGATGCCAAACTGCGAGTACAGGCACGGGCTGAGCTAAACAAACTCCATAAGCGATTGGGCACGACATTTATCTACGTCACCCACGACCAGGTTGAAGCGATGACTATGGGTAGTCGAATTGCCATCCTAAACCAGGGAATTTTGCAACAGGTTGATACTCCACAAGTTATTTACGACAAACCTAGCAATATCTTCGTAGCTGGTTTTTTGGGCAGTCCATCTATGAATTTCCTAGAAGCCAACATAGTGCAGCATGAGAGTCAACTGTTGATTAAGACAGCTAATTTCGCGTTGCCGGTAACTAGGGATCAAGTCAGCATTAAAAGCTACATCGACCAGCCAGTCATCTTGGGAATTCGTCCAGAAAGCATCTATCATCCTGATTGTGTGCCTCCTGGCATCATCTCCAGGGACATGCAGGTGGAGGTATCTGTAGTTGAGCTAATGGGGCATGAGCGCATCATCTACGGAACATTAGTCGACGGCAGTGAGATTGTTGCCCGACTAGATCCAAGAGCAGCTGTTACCCCCGGTGAAACACTTACGTTGCAGATCGACAATCACTGCGCTCACCTATTTGATTGTGAAACCGAGCAGGTGATTTAGATAATGTTAGCTATCAGTAAATACACGGCTCTTAACCTCTAAAGGTTTGCTGAACGATCAATTTAAGATTTTTTTCAACCGTAATTTGTTGGAATTTCGAGTAGTGTTTGACTAGGCAACTGTGTAATCCACTGCTTTTTTGGTTGCGTAATACCGCTAGTATGTAAAGTTATAAATATACAACTAGAGTAAATTGACTAGACCTGATGAAGAGTCGGTGGATTTAATTGGGCAATTTAGTCCTAAGATGTGAATATCAGTCAAGGTCATATCATCGTAATTAGCCGCCAAATACCATGTCTCCTGACGGTCTCTCGATTGGCTATTCCCAACCGACCTTTGCTACAAAGCAAAATGCTATCGAGCAGGCGGTAACTAATCTGACGCAGCACTCCCAAAATCTGCGCATTAAAAAGCTTTTGTTTAGTGTGTGCTACGGTGGCTGGGAGAATGAGATAGCTGTTTTAAACGGCATTTCTATACGGTCGTTAATAACGATTTTATTGGGACGTTACTCAAATCTCCATCAGTGCCGCCAAAGCCTTTATCAAAAAGCAAACAATCTCAATCGTAAGCAGGTGTACATGGCAATCGCCAATGTTGCTCTTTATCACTTGCGTACTGTTTTTCCTGCCCAAACGCCCCTATCACCCTCCACAGACCAGCAGGCGGCAAATTTATCAGCAGCGGCGCAGTCTAAGGCAAAGTCAGAACTCTATGAGCCTGTTATCGAAGAGCTTTCTAAACTCGATAATATAGATGTCATAAAAACATTTTTAGGCTATCTAGGACAGCCGCCTGGTGCAATTGCCGATACAACCGGCACCGATTTGCTGAGTCTGGTGCAGTTGGTTCATCGTCAAGCGCCGACTCCTCTACAGCTGAAGCATCATCTGGCTTACATACTTAGAAGCCAACGAAATCAACCCTCTCTTGCCAGTTCTCAGATAATCGCACGTCAGATTCTACGGGCGTTTTGGCCCCTTTATAGAACTGGTAAAACACCGGTTGTTACGACTTCTGATAGCTTAACGACCCTAGAACAAGAACTGTCTCAAAAGTGCGATGTAGACCAAGTTAGGGTGCTGCTGTACTCGGTTTTGTATGGTCCCTATGCTGCCGGTAGTCCGCTTCAACGACAAATATTGCAGACAAAAACACTCCGCGACCTGCTATTAGAGGCCTTTGACTATTGCCCTACCTACAGTGATTTTGAAAGCAAACTCACAATATTAGCTCACTGCTTGGAGACTTCTGATGGGCGTAACCGAGCGTTAAAAGTAATGTTGGTGTCTCTATATCGTTATTACACCAAGGATAAGAACTAAGTCGGTGTGGATTTAGACAATCTCCAACGCCAAAATTAATTTGTGCAGATGGTCTTTTAGGAATAAGGATTTTATAACATCCAAGAAGTATGTCTGAAGAGGCGTTCCATGGAACGCCTGTACATCAAAGAATAGAACCTGGTCAAATCTCATTCCCTAGTGCCTAAAGCTAGACCAAGAGCCTGGCTGTGCTATGGAGCTACTAGTGTTGTCAATCAGCCGTGGTGCGTTTGCCCAATAGCTTCTCTCGTAGATGTTTGATGCGATCGCGAAATTTAGCCGCCTCTTCGAAGTCAAGCTCTTTAGCAGCGGCTTTCATTTGTTTTTCTAGCTGACCAATTAGCTCCGGGATATCTTCAAGAGCGAGATCATCACTGTGCTCATAAACTTCTTCGAGTTCCTGGGCATTCAGACGACGCGATACTTCTAAGAAAGAAAGAATAGCATTGGTTTTACGACGTACGATTGGTGTTGGTACGATGCCATGTTTTTCGTTATGAGCCTGCTGGATAGTGCGTCGGCGTTCAGTTTCTTCAATCGCTCTTGCCATACTATCGGTCAAATTATCGGCATACAAAATCGCCTTACCTTGAACGTGGCGCGCCGCACGACCCATGGTCTGAATTAAAGAGCGCTCCGCGCGCAAAAAGCCTTCTTTGTCTGCATCCAAGATAGCGACCAGCGATACTTCAGGCAGGTCTAATCCTTCTCTTAGCAGGTTTACACCAACCAAAACGTCAAAGTTACCATTACGCAAATCTTGAATAATCTCGATCCGCTCAATGGAGTGAATCTCGGAAATGTAGGTAGCGGACCCTGACCCCGTGTTCGTCAAAATACTCCGTAAGATCTTCTGCCATCCGTTTTGTTAGCGTAGTCTCCAGTGTGCGCTCATTACGCTGCACACGCTCCTGAATTTCTCCAAGCAGATCGGCAACCTGCCCGGTGGTGGGGCGCACAAAAATCTCAGTGTCTAACACTCCAGTAGGACGAATAATTTGCTCAACCACTCGATCTTCAGAGATCTCCAACTCCCTTGCACCAGGGGTTGCCGAGACATATATACAGTTGTTGACCTTTGTCCAAAACTCTTCCGCTTTGAGGTGGCGGTTGTCAGCAGCACTGGGCAATCGATATCCGTGGTCAATT
>JBHJIV010000184.1:0-39362 GCA_050043105.1 Leptolyngbyaceae cyanobacterium
CCGTCGTCTCAAGGACAAAAACCCCCTTCTAGCTGAGGGCTTTAACCTGATGTCCCGCGATGAAGCTCGCCATGCCGGCTTCCTCAACAAGGCGATGTCGGACTTTAACCTACAGTTAGACCTCGGCTTTTTAACCAAGAGTAAGAGCTACACATTCTTTAAGCCCAAGTTCATCTTCTACGCAACCTATTTGTCTGAGAAGATTGGCTACTGGCGCTACATCACTATTTTCCGTCACCTTGATTCCCATCCTGAGAATCGGATCTATCCTATCTTCCAGTTCTTTGAGAACTGGTGTCAGGATGAAAACCGCCACGGTGACTTCTTCTCCGCCATTATGAAGGCCCAGCCCCAGATCCTCAATGACTGGAAGGCTAAGCTCTGGTGTCGCTTCTTTCTGCTGTCGGTATTTGCCACCATGTTCCTGAATGATATTCAGCGCAGTGGCTTCTATGCATCTCTGGGTCTTGATGCCCGTGAGTATGACATTCACGTCATCAAGAAGACAAATGAGTCTGCAGCGAAGGTTTTCCCTGTAATGCTCAATGTGGAGCATCCTGACTTCTTTAAGCACCTGGATACAGCTTCTGATGCAAGCTTGAAGGTTGCGGCCATTGGCAAGAGCGATCAGCCTAAGCCTTTGAGACTTCTGCGTCAGCTGCCCCACATCGCCACAATCGGTGTGAAGATGGTGCAGCTGTACTTTATGAAGCCCATAGATATGGCAGCGACTCGCGGCGTTGTGCGTTAAACCAAACGTGCATTGGTGATTTAGAAGCTTAAAGGTTTGGCTTGAAAGGGCGGTGGTTAAAACCACCGCCCTTTTGCATTTAAGAGTTATCAAACCAACGGAAAAGAACGGTTGCAATTCTGATGGAAAAACAGTCTTACATTATTCGCAAAGCAACTGAGCAGGATGACGATGCGATCGCACAGCATCTGCATCACGTCATGGTAGAACTCGGACTTGCCGCCCAATCCATGCAGCCCGACTGGTTAACTAAAACACAGCTCTTTATTGAGCAGGCGCGTCATGAGCTGCAGTATCAAGGTTTTGTAGCAGAAGCCAGTGGCCAGATCTTGGGCTCAGTGAGTTGTCAAATTTTGGAACTTTATCCAATGCTCAGTCTGGACTATCAGAAAGGATATATTTGGGGCCTTTATGTGGTTCCATCTCATCGCAGGCAAGGTATTGCAACCCAGCTGATGCAAGCCACCACAAAATACTTGCAGGGTATCGGCTGCACAAAAGCCGTTTTACACGCATCTGAAGCAGGCAAACTTCTCTACACCCGACTTGGTTACACAGACAGCAATGAAATGGCTCTTAATTTGACGTGAGACATCAATAGACTGATTCGCGGCTCCACAGAGCCAACCCGCCACCGCGCCCACGGGCCGCAATCCCTTGTTCAGTAACCCAAAAGTATTTGAAAAAAGCTTGTTCTTTCAGCTTCTGTGAGTAGAATGCCTGGTCCGCATCTTCGGATTTCATGCGCCCCCGGTAGAGCGTGAGTGACCCTAGCTTGATCTGCATTTGGGTAAAGTCAAACGCTAGACATTTGGCTTTGGGCCAAAATTTGATCGGCCCGGTCAGGGTAAAGGTGAGCGCCCCCAGAGCCACAGAGTTTTCCACCCAGCCCTGCTCATTGCTATCCGCCTGATAGGTGAGCTGAATCTTGATAATTCGGGGTAAGTAGCGTCCGGACCCCTAAGCGACGCCTGCTTTTTGACGTGTCTTTTTAGTACCTGTAATAAAGTGCAGCCGCCAGGTACCGATGAGATCGGTCAAGTTATAAGCGGTTTTAGTGCTTTTTTCGGTGGTCTGTAGGGCTGTGACCAAATCTTTGGCATTGGGTCGCTCAGCATGAGCCGCCTGCTCTAAAACCGCTGTACTGTCGTTCATGGTGTCCGTTAGGGCTGCGTTGCAATTTTACGACTGTTACGGCCATTGCTCGAACACCCTAGATCTCACCCTAGAAAATGGTCAAATCCCAATCAGCATCGGTCAGACCGTCAGTGCCCACTAGCTGGATGCGAATATCGAGGTAGCGATCGCAATACACCTTACATTGCTTATATCGAGGATTGGGGCTACCAAAAATTGCATCTTGCTCAGCGTAACCCTTGAGCAAATCAATACGTTCAGATTCCGAAAGCGTCCTTAAACCGCCTGATGCTGTCGATACGGTCATAATTTACCTGATCACAATTAAGATTACTTCTCAGGCTAGAACCAACCTTTGAAACCACAAGAGACTCTCCCAAAAAGCTTAATCTCTCAGACAAAAAATGGCTGATCCCCAGTCTATCTACCCAAACTGGTTTACATCACTACAAAATTCTCAGCTAGCTTTCACCCACCCTTGTTAAGCTAAGACGGTTTTATATACAGTCCCTATGGCCAGCCATCGTCTTGAGCGTATTCATCTCGAAGTCACCAACGTATGTAACTTTAAGTGCGACTTCTGCCCAGATGCCATCATGGAACGCAAGCGTGGCCATATGCAGTTAGAGCTGCTAGAAAAAGCACTTGATGAGATTGCCGCAAAGAACCTGGCTAAAATCGTTGCTTTTCACCTGATGGGAGAGCCTTTAATCTATCCCCATATCTTCAAAGCCATTGATATGGCTCTAATGCGGGGTTTAAATTTGCACCTCACCACCAACGGCAGTACGTTTCATATTTTTCCTAGTCATCGGCAACAGCTAATAGCTTCTGGCATTCCTAAGGTAACAATCTCTCTACAAACTCCTGATCCGGTTACCTTCATGATTCGCGGCGCACCACCCAAGCTCAAACCTGAACAATATTTTGACGGCATTACTCAGTATGTCAGGGCTAATCTGGCCGATCAAAGTTCCCAAACACGGGTCCACCTTAAATTTCTAGACACCACACCCCATCCATTTTTAGTGCCTCACAAACAGATGCACGTGGTCGAAGGCAAAGCGCAGATGCAGCAGGAGCTGACAGCTTGGGCCGACCGACTGCTGGATGGTTACCCAGAACGCCCAAGCGATGATGAGTTACGCCAGCGCATCGCCCGCCATAAACCGGGCAGATGGCAGGTGATTGAGCTTACCCCCAAACTAGCTCTAGAAACATTTCCCCTAGACAGCTGGGGCAATGTAGAAAGTACTGAGGTGATTTCAGCCAAGTTTGGCTATTGCAACGGCACATCTGATCAAGCAGGCATCTTATATGACGGCACTGTTGTCCCCTGTTGCAAAGATTACGACGGCCAAATCCCCCTGGGCAACCTACAAACCCATTCACTTAGCGATATTTTAGATATCCAGGCCCCCGCCTGTGGCCTGCGTCAGGGATTTAATCGTTTGCAAGTCACCAACCCTGTTTGTCAGCGCTGCATGGGCGCTGATACGCCTCAAAAATCGGTGCTGCGTCAGGTTGGCTCAGTCGCTTACTTTAAGGTCTATGGCCCTATCATGAAACGCTTACAGCCTGGTTGGGGAGAGGTTTGATTGCGATCTGCTTGGTACAAGATACTTACTTCTGTGCGTACCAGCAATGCCTCCATCTCATGCAAACAGCCTTGCAACGGTAGAATAAAATGCACACTTACCGTTCGAATGTTCATGGTACGGCGACTCATAAAACATTTTTTGCGCTGGTCAAGGCAAATATTAGCCAAATTTAAGGGAGCAAAAAGTCGTCACCATGCACCCATAAAACGTCCGCTGCCGCCTGCGCCTCTTTCCAATCAACCGGAAACCTCTCGTTCTGCGTTTCCCCAAACATCTCAATCAACGGCAAATAGGCTATCCCAATCAGCAATATCCCAAGAAAAAAATCAGTATCCACCTAATCCTGCCGCAAATAGGGCCATTAACCCTTCTAATTTCAAGGTGTCGCTGAGCGATTATCGATACTCTCCTAGCTCAGCGGTACAAAGCTTAAGCCATCAGCTGTTAGCCCCTGACGCTCATTCCACAAACGACCAGCATCAGTCAGCCACAGAGAATATACCTGGCCGAAGAAAAGAGCCCGATGGAAAACAATCTAACGAGACGGCGAAAAACAACCGTAACTTAGAGCTAAAACTCCCCCCGACAATAGCTGACACCCGACAAGAGAGAGTTATAAAAAATCGTCAACCATCACAGCCTACTCCGCTGAGTTTACCGGTTGAGACTCAACGCTCTGAACAAACAAACCATGCATCTACGCCTCAGAAGACGGCTCCAGCAGCTCGGTCTAACAACATCATTGTAAAACAGGGCATTATCAAGCTGTTATTTAAGCTTAAAAAGAACAATCACCACGGCTACGTTGCCCCTGATGATGGCTCAAAAGATATTATCTTCCATCAAAAATATATTGGCGATGAGGTTTTCTGTCAGCTAGAACGCGGCATGACAGTTGAAGTAACGGCGCATATAACCGAAGGCAAAGCCTACGCAGACCGCATTCAGATTCTCTAAATTGCGCCCGCTTTAGAAAACTTAATATCGATGATCATGAGTTCTGTTTTTTTGAACTTAAAATTTGGATTGATTCTTTTGTTCCAAATTCTGATAATGGTTCGGTTAGGTTCATTCCTCAAAACCCCATCTCGTATTACCGTAGAGAATGGCGATTGCCCATTGTCAAACGGAGCCCCATAGGATGATTCAAGCTGTACGCATCTCAGTTGATTGGAACTTACTGGCTGAGCAAGCTCTGACTGGTCAGATAATTGACCGTCAGGATGCACTGAGAGTGCTACAGGCTAACGACACAGAGCTTTTGGCACAGCTAGCAGCAGCCTATCGCGTCCGGCATCACTACTGGGGAAATCGAGTCCGACTGCATTTTTTACTCAATGCCCAGAGTGGTCTCTGTCCTGAAGACTGTCACTATTGCTCTCAGTCTAAAATTTCGTCAGCAGAGATTGAAAAATATCCGCTGATGGCAAAAGACAGAATTTTAGCGGCCGCCGATCGCGCCCATCAGCTGAAAGCCGGCACCTTCTGTATGGCGATTTCAGGTCGCACACCATCGGCCAAAATACTTGACCAAATCCTTGATGCAGTACGGGCTGTTAAAGCAGATTATCCGATGCGGGTGTGCACCACACTGGGGCTTCTAAATGAAGAACAAGCCCGCCAGCTTAAAGCCGCTGGTGTGGATAGAATTAACCACAATCTCAATACGGCTGAGACTCATCACGACGACATCTGCACCACCCATGGATATCGCGATCGACTGGCAACTGTGCAAGCGGTCCAAGCCGCAGGGTTGACCACCTGCTCTGGCGGCATCCTGGGCATGGGCGAATCGGATGAAGATATTGTCACCCTGGCTTTGTCGCTGCGAGAGCTGAACGTTACTAGCGTGCCGGTGAATTTCTTAATCCCTATTGAAGGCACACCATTCGCGGGTCGCGATGAGCTGACACCCCAGCGATGTTTGCGCATTTTATGTCTGTTTCGATTTTTATTGCCATCCCAAGAAATTCGGATTGCAGGCGGGCGGGAAGTACATTTGCGATCGCAACAGCCCCTGGCACTCTATGCCGCCAACTCTATTTTTGTCGGTGATTATCTCACCACAGCTGGGCAAAGTGCTACACAAGATTACGCCATGGTAGGAGATGCAGGATTTTTACTTGAAGCACCTGACGGTAGCCCACTCACAGATAGCGACTAATCAACATTAGTTGATGGAAATTGGTAAAAATAGCTAAAATGATGTATCAGAAATTACACTGGCAACTTTCGCCCACGTTTTTAGCTACACCGATTTAATACAACCCCATAGATATCCAAAGATTCCTATACTCAGTCACTGCATCGATTTTGCCAACGTCTGTTGCTGCCATAAACCTTACTTAAAGCATTGAAAAATCCTGCCAACAAAAGTGTTGTTCACCAGTATGGAGAAGGCATACTAGAAAAATACACATTCTGGTAGCTGACTCGTGACACCAACTCACTTGCTCATGCAGTCCATTTTGACTGATTCAATCAAGATCCTTTCACATCACACGTAAGCAAACTGTTATGACCCGTCGCATTTTTATTGGTGATATTCATGGCCATTACGATGGTCTAATGCGACTACTTGAAGCAGTGGATCTCAATCTCGATGATGACGTCTATTTTGTTGGTGATCTCATTGATCGAGGTCCCCAAAGCCGCCAGGTAGTTGATTATGTGCGCAATAGCGGTTATCGGTGCGTGATGGGCAATCACGAACAGTTACTGCTTGAAGCGTTTCCCAATGGCGAAGCCCACATGCCTGCATTTCAGGGGTGGTTGTACAGCGGTGGCCAATCAACATTATCTAGCTATACCAGCGTTGATGATTTATTTGACCACGTCAACTGGGTTAAGAGTTTGCCTCTGTACCTTGATTTAGGTGATGTTTGGCTTGTGCATGCAGGCGTCAACCCTCAGCGACCCCTAGCAGAGCAAACGAGCCATGAGTACTGCTGGATTCGCGATAGCTTCCACAGCCACAGACAGCCCTATTTCCCTGATAAGTTGATCATCACTGGGCACACCATTACCTTTACGCTACCGGGCATTGATCCTGGAGAAATTGCCAGAGGTCCCGGTTGGGTTGACATTGATACAGGAGCCTACCATCCTAAAAGCGGCTGGCTAACGGCATTAGATGTCGACAATGGCATGGTTTATCAGTTCAACGTGTTTAATCACATGCTGAGAATACGACCGACAAAAGAAGCCGAAGCCATGGTGGAACAGCATAAGATTAAACAGCGCTCCAGCCAATTGGTAAATTCCTAATGCCTTCAGATCCAGCGGACTTACTCTGAATCATCAGACAAAGTGTCGATATTCATAAATGTGCGAGCTAGACTATCACGACGAATAGGTTTGCTCAAATAGTCGTTCATTCCCACCTTTAGACAGTAGTCACGGTCTTCAGAGCTAGCATTGGCCGTCATCGCAATTATCCAGGGCTGCAAAATATTTTGACCCAGTTGACGAATGCGTCGGGTCGCTTCTATTCCATCCATCTGCGGCATTCGCATGTCCATGAGGACAACATCATAGGCACCGTTTTCAACAGCTTCAATAGCAGCCACACCTGTTTCCACAGTATCTGACTGGTAACCCAAGCGCTGCAGCATGTGCTGAGCAACTCTCTGATTCACAGGGTTATCATCAGCAATGAGTACCTTAAACTTAGGCGTTGCCGGTTCAGCAGCCGTCTTTTCAGTGTCGCTGCTATCGGTTAATTTCTCAGCCGTCTTTTCGGACTGGATAAACGATGCGGGATAAACATCTATTAGGGCTCTATATAGGGCCGTTTGCTTGACTGGTTTCCAAACAATAGTCACATTGGCCATTCCAGTTTGACTCAAATTTTCTTTGAGATCTGCCAGCACAATCAAGGGCATGGTGGGTTTGTTCATCGCCTGGCGTAAAGAAGCAACCGCACTTAACGTATCGATCTTAGGAACTGCAGCATCTAAAATCGCTCCATCAAATTGCTGCCCCTGCTGGACTAATTGCAGCGCCTCAGCCACACTGCGGCTAAACATCACCTCAATATCTAAGGCCTCTAGCTGCCATCCTAAGCTAGTACGACGCGTTGTGTTCTTATCGATGATCAATATTCGCTGGTTGGCCCAATTGATCAATGCATTCGGTCTTTCTGGCTGCACGCTGACAGGGTCCACTTGAGCACGAATCGTAAAAAAGAATGTACTCCCCTGGTGAAGCTCACTTTCAACCCATAAATGCCCCCCCATTGTCTCAGCGAGTCGTTTGCTGATGGTCAGCCCTAGACCTGTACCGCCATACTTACGTGTGGTTGACTTACTCGCCTGACGAAATGGCTCTAATATCTGAGCAAGGCGATCCGCTGGAATACCAATACCGGTATCTCGCACAGCAAAGAGCAACAGTACAGATTTTTCGGACGGGTGTGCCCAACGGGTTACCGGTGACCCTAAATCATCACTGGGAGAAGGTTGTACCACTAAGGCAACTTCACCTTGTTCTGTAAATTTAACAGCATTACTCAACAGATTTAGCAAAATCTGTCGTAGTCGAATCGGGTCGCTAATAATAATTGACGGTGTACTAGGATCTATCATATAAACCAGATCCAGAGGTTTATTGGTAGCCCTTGTCGAGACAATATCTATACTCTCTTCCAAAGAATTTCGGAGATTGACTGGATGCTCTTCAAGCACTAGTCTTCCTGCTTCAATTTTAGAAAAGTCCAGCACATCATTAATTAGCGCCAGCAATGCCTGACTACTATTTTGAATAGTTTCGCTAAACTCTCGTTGTTTAGGATCAAGATGAGTTTCTTGCAACATTTCAGAAACCCCAATAATTGCATTTAGTGGCGTACGCAATTCATGGCTCATGGTGCCTAGAAATTCATTGCGTGCTTGAAGCATGGCGCTGCCGCGTAGACGGTCAGTAAAGATAATTAATCCTTCTGTTAAACTCACCACGATTATGGGTGTAGCTATGGGAAGCGCATAATTCTGTAAACGAGCACCAAAGCATATTATTAGCCAGATGCTAATTGCTAAAACCCACAATGCTAGCTGACGGATAAAGGGGCTGCCTTGAAGCGATAGGCTAATTAACGGTCCTGTTACCATAAGCAACAGCCAAACCATCCATTGATTGGGTGCCCGAAGCCAGTTTTCTTCTAAGAGATTATGTAATACAGCAGCATAGACATATACACCCCCAACACGATTGTTATCAAAAGGCGTACGCAGATCCCGATCAGTTGCTGTTCCAGTCGCGCCGACAAGTACAATTTTGTTCTCTAAACGTTCAGGAGGGATCTTACCGTCAAGTACATCGATGAAACTAGCAAAGTTTACGGTCTCAACCGGCCCCGGCCAATTGAGCAACAAAAGATTATTGGGTAACGTCGGTAGGGCAATAACATCGGTTGTTAGGCTATAAACTGCCGCAGTTGCAGCAGCAAGCGACGGGCTATTATTGTGATAAAGCCAGTGGCGACGAGTAATCCCATCAAAGTCACTGCTGTCGTCGATATGGCCGCTTTGATAAGCGTTGTCATCTAATAGTGGATTAGCCCCCAGCGATTGCCCATTTTCCCCAATTGTTTCGGCTAAAATCACACGTCCATGATTTGCCATAGCCTGTGCCAGAAACCTGTCATCTTCATTAGTCTCTGACATCAAGATATCAAAGGCTACCAATTGGTTGTTAGATTCAATCAGTATCTCTAAAAGATCAGTGTAGGCTTGGCGAGGTAACGGATGCTGACCTAACATCTCAAATGTCCGATCATCAATACCAATCACCAATAATTCATCACTCCAGACACGATGTCCTCTCATTCGAGTAAACGCATCTGAGGCAAGCTCTTCAAGATATTTAAACGCCCCCAGTGATGACAGCCCCACCACAACACCGCTAACCAGCAATCCTGGCAGCAAGGGCTCACATCGCCGCAGAACCTTACGCCAATTAGGGAACCACCAACTCATAGACTTGCGTTGTGCCAAGGGGAGTAACAACAGTCGCTTCGATGCGTCGACCAGCAGGCAGCGGTAGCTCTAAGATAAAGTTTCCGTCGCTATCGATCTCTTGGGTTTCGTCACCAATCACCAACAGATTGACGGGTGGCGTACTCCCTTCTAGTACAGCCACGGATACACCATCACGACGTTGACGTTCTAAGCGTAGAATGCTCAGTCTAGGGTCTTCAGTAATAGGCACCGGGTCAGAAGGAGGTTCTCCTGGAATCGTGAAATTTTGAAATCCGGCATTGACAGGAACTGAGCCACCCTGGGCTGCTGAAACCACCCGACCTTCTTCGACCACAAGCGACGAACGACCGCTGGGCTGAATCGCGATACCAAAGTTTGTTCCCCGCACCCCGTTCACTCCTGCAGGTGTGCGAATCTCTAGACTAGAATCTGGGTTAGTAAAGGGGCGAACAAAAACTCTAGCTTGGCCACGGGTGACATCCAGTTCTGTGACTTTTCCTCCCCGTGGTGTCGTGTAAAACTCTGTGATCCTGAGAGAGGAGTTTTCAGACACACTAACAAACCCAACTTCGGTATCAACGGCCAGTCGTGCTAACGATCCTGCTCCTGTACGCACACCGTCACCAACCGCATCTAAACGTTGCCCTACCTGAGCCCGGCTCCATTGACCACTTTGCAAAAAGTCAACAGTGCCACTTATATTACGCAGTTCTAACCATCGGTCGACACGCACCGAGAGAGGTTGGGCATTTGTTTCTGCGGCCACTCCTGACAATATTAAAACTAATCCGGTCAACAGTGCCAAACGATGCGATCGCAAACGATGCGATAGGATGCTGCGGTTTACCCCAATCATACTGATAGGTCCTTCTATATGAGCACAGACTACCAACTTAATGGTGACACGACTGCTATCCTGCAGTCTTAACGACCATTACAATGGTCTGAGCATTCAGGTCATTTGGCCAAAATGCACTATCTACCAAGGGTTTTAGACTTTTGTAGATAAAAAGAGTAACAGAATTATCCTTCATTCACCCAAACGAGCTCGATGAATTATTCGCACATCTAATCCTAGAGATTCGTCAATGAAATTCACTAGCTCCCTGGCGTCACCGTAGGCACTAAATGAAGCAATGTGAACGTAGCGCCCCAATCTTGAAGATGTCAAAAAGGCATCAGGAATACAAGCACGGATAGCGGGCAAGTTTTCCTGCAAGTCATGGGTTAACAGAACAATATAAGGTCGACCAGTATCCCGGCCAATTACCCGCCGACCGTCGTTCTCAACGGTATTAAACTCTTGGGGAGATTCTAAAAAGCTACATTCATCAGACTGAGCCGATGTAGTAATAGTCGGCAACAGTAGAAAAGCACTTGCTGTAGTCACACAACAGATGAACTTTTGAAGACTGTTCAAGTTTGGATTACCGATACTAAATAACCCCAATATCATATCTAATCGGCTTGAATCAGAGATCCTGCTCTAAAAAATCAAATGAATTAATTGTGTTTGCACACTAAGTTATCCGCGCTTGGGCATTTGCTGGGTTTCAGCCGAAAACTTATCTGCTGACGGTCGACCGACAAAGTAAGCAGATGTCAAATTATGACTTGTCATTGATGCTCCTGTCATTCGGCTATGGTGTAAGCCTGCTCTAACTGGCATCGATAGAGGCAATGGAGAGTCTGTACTCACTTGATACTGCTCAGAAACCAGTGTTTGCCATGGTAAAGGCTGAGGCCGGTCCATGACTAAGCCCACCGCCATAACCACAATGATGGCCATCACCATGACTTGAACACGCCTGTCTAGATGGCGCAAACGAGCTAGCAAAGATTCCTTGTGATCGTTTGATGGGGCCATAATGCTATGAAGATATCTAAAGTAAACACACAGTCAAGATGCTGAGCAACTAAAACGTACGCTTATTAAAGGTATTACAAAATACAATGTTTTGAATTATGCCGTTACAGAAGGTGAGCGGGCTTGATCAATATCGAATTCTTGGATCGATGTAGGCATTAAGGATATCAATGGCAATGCTTACAAGGGCAACGATTGTGCCAAAAAAAGTCATTAACCCTTGGACTACTTCGTAATCCCGCTGAGAGATAGCCTCAAAAAATCGATTGGCTAGCCCTGGCCAGGAAAAGGTCACCTCAGTCAGCACGGTGCCACCTAACAGTGATGCGAAGGTTAATCCAAGGATGGTGATGACCGGAATCAATGCATTTTTGAGGGCATGCACTGTAATGATACGAAATTCAGAAATTCCACGAGCACGTGCAGCTTCGACATAGTCAGCCCGCAGCGTTTGCTTCAGATTGACCCTGACCATACGTTCAAATACACCACTGATCAAAATGCCTAACGTTAGGCTAGGTAAGGCCAAATGATAGAGAGTCGTGCCAAATTGGTTGAGATTGCCCTGCAGTAAGCTATCCATCAGATAGAGCCCGGGCGGCCCAGCCGGGGGGGTGGCAATCAGCGGAAACCGAGTACCGATGGGAAACCAGCGCAGCTGCACAGCAAAGACTAGCTGTAAAATCATGCCAAACCAGTACATTGGAGTGGCATAGGTCAAAATGCCAAACAGCCGGCCGCCTGCATCAATTGGTGTATTGGGGCGAGACGCGGCAATCGAACCAACGGTAATTCCTACGACGGCAGCAACGGTTAAACCACAGAATGTCAGTTCGACGGTAGCCGGGAAATGATCGCCAATAATTTGCCAGACGGTTTGGCCCTGACTGGCAATGGAGCTGCCTAGATCAAAGCGCAGCAGATGCCCCAGGTAGTCTAAATATTGGAAGAATAGAGGTTTATCGAGACCTAGCTGCGATCGCAATGCCTCTTTTGCCTCAATTGGTGCCCGTGGCCCCAATAGCGCATCTACCGGGTCTCCTGGCGTTGCCCGCATGAGTAAAAAGACAACCGTTGTGATTGTCCAAATCATCAACGGCGCCAGCATCAACCGCGACAGCACATAGTAACGCAGCGCATTAGCTCGAGATGCCATTCATTCCCCTCTTATTTCTATCCGGCCCTTTGTAGGGGCGCGTTCCATGGAACGCCCCTACAAGGGAAATCCAATAATTTATTTGTTGATTTGCCATAGCAAAAATTGCTGATTTGGCTCAATCGCCACACCCTCTAAACCTGAGGCAGCAAACACATAGTCTTTGTTTTGCCAAAGGGGAATATAAGGAACATCATCAACCATGGTCTGCTGGAGTTCTTTGAAAAAACCACTACGCACCGATTCATCTTGTTCAGCGCTCTGTTTGATCAGCAAGTCGTTGGTCTTTGAGCTGTAATAGAACGAACCATTTCCCTGAGTCGCTCCTCTTTCACACAGCGTTTCCTCAGAGCCCTCATTACAGCTCAGAAAGGGTTGCACAAAGTTATCTGGGTCAAAATAATCGGGATACCAGTTTGCCAAAACACTTGGGTATATCCCCTTTTCCACGTTTTCCCATAAAGTGGCTGCCTCAGCCGTACTCACCTGCACAGTCACCAGCCCCGGTAGATTCGATTCGATGGCTTCCTTGAGAGTATTGGCCACAACGCTACGTGTCGTTGAAGCCGTTGGGTACCAAATCTCAAACTCAAGAGGATTCGCTTCAGTAATACCGGCTGCTTCTAAAAACTCCCTAGATTTTTCGTAGTCCCCGTCACCATAGGCCGTTTCAAAAACAGGTTCACGCACATCAAAACTCTTGGGAATCAGACTGTACAAAGGCTCTGCCTGCCCTTGAAAAGCACGCTCGTTGATCAAATTGCGGTCAATCATGGTCGCCACAGCCTTGCGCACATTCAAATCATCAAAGGGCGCAATCTTTTGGTTGAGCGACATATAGTTCACAACGGTTGAACCCGCCTCAATCACATTCCAACCCCCTTGATCAGCCTCTCGCTCTAAAGCCGCAATCTGGTCAGGATCTAGCGTCTGATAGGCCACATCTAAACCGCCAGAGCGGAAGGTGTTATAGAGGTTGGCCGGACTCGTGAAAATTTGAATATCAATGCCATCATTGCTCGGCGCCTCCCCCCAGTAGTCTGGGTTAGCATCCAGCTTAATCACATCGCTGCTAAAGGATGCCAGTTTGTAGGGGCCAGACCCAATAAATTCTTCGGGCTTAAACTGACCATCCCCAATGGCGTAAACATCAGGCGCTACAGGCGTTACCCCCCAAAATGTCAGCAGTGCCGTAAATGCTGCAAACGGCTGCTTGAGCGTAACCGTTAGTTCGTATTCACCCGTAGCTTATGCGGTGTCAATATTTTCTGAGAGCAAGAAGGCTGGGCGACCGCCATTCTCCATAAACCGCTGAATGGAAAAGGCCATTACCTCTGCATTAAAAGGCGAGCCATCGTGTAGTGTCACGTCTTGTCGTAGAGGAATGACATAGGGCAACCCATCGTCGCTAACGGTAGGCATCTCAGTTGCCAGCTGAGGCTCTAGGTCAGTTGTGCCTGGTGCATAGGTATAGAGACGATCCCCCAGGTTGTAGAGCAAAATACCCGGAAAAATTTCATAGGCATCGGCTGGGTCAAGAGTACGGGCGCTTAAGGTAGTCCCAATCGCGACACGACCGTCTGGTGTAGCCGCTTGCTGATCGCCACCACCGCCACAGGCAACAGTAAACAGAAAACATAAACTAAACAGACCTATGTAATAACCCAGCGGCTTTAGCCAACCACGCCGACCTAAAAACTGAACCGACATAGAGCATCTCCAATATGCTAACGAACCACAGCAGATGGCTTGCATCAAGCTCTAAAGTAGACTTAATGCAAGTGCAGCCCATGGGTGCTAGTTTTACCATTCTCAGAGACCGCAATCAATTAAGTAAATGACGAAATACAGGTAAGCAAGCTTTTGTCACCGCTGGGCATCGCTATAGAAGCCGCTTGCCAAATAAGAAAGGTCTTATAAAATGAACATCACACTGAACCGCGACCGGTTACACCATCAATCGAGCTTTAACATCGCTCTGGTACTTGAATCCTAAAGAACTGACTTGAATTCGAGTCTTGACGCTCACCGATCGGGAGTCGCACCGTTTCTCTACTAGGGCTAGGAGCCCAGCCAATGCAGACCACAAGTAAACTCGGCTTTCAGCCCTCCGGTAGGGTCTATCTTCTACTTGCCATTGCCATCTTTGGTGCCGCCAATGCCGTCACGCGCAAGCTGACAGAGTTGGGAGAGATGAACTTAGTTGCTGGCCGCAATCCCATCTCGTTTTGCAATGTATTGTTTATCGGTAATTTGTGCGCCTTGATCTTGCTGGCGGCTTTCTATGCTCGAGACTGGCGTAAACCAGCCTTGCAGCAGATTAAGTGGCAAGATTGGCTCTCCATGGCAGTAGTCGCCATCTTGGGGGCAGCCATTGTGCCAACCTTAATCTTTACAGCGCTTGCGATCACACCTGTCAACAATGTGATTTTAATCAGTCAAGTCGATACACCACTGGTGTTGGCACTGTCAGTGTGGGTGCTGGGTGACCGGGTATATAAATGGGTCGTCGCCGGAGCTGTAGTGTCATTTATTGGTGTCGCTTTAACCGTCTTAATTCAGCCACCTGGTGCAGGTATGGTTTCTATGGGAACGGCGGTTGGTCGAGGGATCATATTCACCCTGATCGCCGCCGTCATTAAAGCCGTTGCAAATCTGATTAGCAAGATTAGTTTGCGAGAGATTCCATTAGGGATTTTTAGTGTTTTTCGCATGTTTGTCGGGACCGTTTTCTTCTTTGGAGCAACCATTGTTCTCTATGGTCCTGAACACTTTATGGATGTAGGTTCCCTATTTTTATGGCAGTGGATGCTATTTTATGCGGCCATCATTGTTGTTGCTGGGCAGTCATTTTGGTTTAACGGTCTAAAACGTAGTACGGCTAGCGAAGTCTCGTTTGCAACAGCATTTAACCCTATTGTGGGGATTTTATCTGCTTTTCTCTTACTAGGTGAGGTACCCACTCTGGGGCAATATGTTGGAGGAGTTGTTATTTTGGGTGGCATTGTCTTAAACCAAATTGGTGTGCAGAGATTAAACCTAATCCGTCCTTCACAGCGTCCAAGCACTAAAGAAATGAGCGAATCTGGAGGATTTAAGGGCGTTTAACATCGCTAAATTAGCTCACACAAACCAAACTGACGGAAATTACAACGATTTCCGTATTAGGCATTGACCGGACTGTAGCTAATAAAGATCTTGCCGAGTCTTATCATCAAGACATTGCTAAAGTCAACATGAGCAATTCCAAACTCTGGGTTTATACTCTCTCCAATATCCTGCATCTACCTCACAAACACACCTCACGAGGACTGCTTGATGTCTAAGGGAACTGACGTAGAGCCCCGGTACAATTGCCCCGTTTGCCCAGGGCTATCCATGCAAAAACTCCAAATTACCCACAGGCAGGACGTATTTCTCACACTTGACTGCTGTAAGCGCTGTGGCGGGGTTTGGTTTGACCAAGGCGAAGTCCAGCTATCTCAGCAAATTACATCATCCAAAGTTCGCCAACGTATTACCAAACATACCTCCTATGGGCAGAGCTATTGCCAAAGCTGCCATGTTTTTATGGATAGAAACCAGACCAAATGTGCTGCCTGTGGCTGGCACAACCAGATCGCATGCCCAGTTTGTGCAAAGACATTGCAATGTGAGCGGCACACAGAGTTAACTCTCGATGTTTGTCACAGCTGTAAAGGTGTCTGGTTTGACCAAGAAGAACTGTCAGCCCTATGGGGCGATTCCTTGTCAAGCATCATAAAGTCTTCTCAACAAAAAACTTCTGCACCGTCTTCAAGTCAGCCTAGCTACAGTGACGTAAATATAGTGGGTGAAACAATGGTTCAAACTACAGTTGAAGGTGGTCTGGACGTTGTTACTCAGGGGTTAATGGGAGACGCAGATCTGGCGCAGTGTATTGCCGGTGGCACAGGCCGTGCTGACGTCATAGCCAATACGTCTCACATTGCTGGGGGTGTGGTGGAATCTTTTGCTGAAGTAACGAGCAGTGCCCTGGAAGCGGCTGGCAAATTGCCAGAAGTCGCTACTGTTATGCTTGAAGTAACTGGGGAAGTTGCCGGTTGCATGGTAGAGGGTCTGGCCGAACTTATTTCCAGCATTTCGCCTTAGCCAAGGCGGACGGTCGCATTGTCGTAACTCCTTATAGGACGAGGTCAATCAATTGCCCTCGATCAGGCAAAGATCGAAAATCTTAGCGTCTCGATTTCTCCTACTGGCAATATGGGTTTGCTGGGTCAAACTCTTCTGCACCGGTTTGATATGCGAATTTTACGGGATGAAATCGAGCTGCGCCGTTTGTCCTCATAACCCCATGGTCCATATTCTTAAACCACCTCAATCGTTAGACGCCGTTACAGATTTCAAACGCACCGTGTTTTTAGCGGGCTCCATTGAAATGGGTACGGCAGAAAACTGGCAAGACGATGTGGCTCAATCATTAGAGATGGGAGAGTTAACTCTCCTTAATCCTCGTCGCGATGTTTGGGACCGCACATGGGAGCAGACAATCACCAATCCATCATTTCGAGGTCAGGTGGCATGGGAGCTAGAGGCACAAGAAAAAGCAGCGATGATTGCGATGTATTTTGCTCCATCGACAAAATCGCCAATCACGTTGCTAGAGCTAGGGCTTTTTGCAAGAAGCAACAAACTGGTCGTGTGCTGCCCTGATGGTTTTTGGCGTAAGGGAAATGTGGAAGTGGTTTGCGATCGCTACCAAATCCCCACAGTCAGAACCCATGATGCTCTCATCACAGCTTTTCGGCAGCAGTTTGCTTAGAGCAGTTAAAACATTAGGCCCATACGATAAACAACATCGATTGTTTTGTAGGAAAGGTTGCGCTTAAGCTAGTGCTGTTCTGCCATCAGGAATTTGTCTCTCATGGTGCTCTCACAGCCGGTCTATTATTCTGCTCATCGCCCTGACAAGACCCAGCCTGCCAAACGCCCTGATGCATTTGTTATGGCGGCACTCTTTAGTGCAATACTTCTGTGGGCGTCGGCGTTTCCAGCTATTCAGGTTTCATTGACAGCTTACAGCCCTATAGAAGTAGCGGTTTTACGCTATCTAGTCGCATCGGTTGTTCTTTTGATTTACGCTATTGCCAAACGCATGCCTCTGCCACGGCGGCGAGATTGGCCACTCATTAGCTTCTGTGGATTAACCGGATTTACCTTGTACAACGTATTTTTGAATGCGGGGCAGCTTACCATTTCTGCAGGCATGGCCAGCTTTATTATCTCTTCTGAGATTGGCATTATTGCTCTATTAGCGAGGCTCTTTTATAAGGAAAAATTAACCGTACCAGGCTGGTTAGGCATTAGCCTGTGTGTTGCTGGTGTCGCAGTGATTTCTCTCGCCAGCAGCGGCAGCTTACAGTTTTCAGCTGGGGCCTTACTGGTATTTATGGCCACACTTTGCATCAGTGTCTATTCTGTCGCCCAAAAATCGCTGCTCCAGCGCTATACTGCCATTCAGTTCACAACCTATGCTATCTGGGCGGGTACCTTGTTGTTGTTCCTGTCTGCGCCTCACGCAGTCTTATCTGCACTCCACGCACCTCTTGGCCCTACGCTGTCCGTTATCTATATGGGATTATTTCCAGGTGTAGTTGCCTATATTGCCTGGTCTTATGTGCTCTCAAAAATCCCAGCATCGCAAGCTGGCAGCTACCTATCACTCATTCCGATTGCAGCGCTAGTTATTGCCTGGCTATGGCTGCGAGAGATACCGTCCTTAGTTTCTCTATTGGGTGGTATCGTCGTTTTTTGCGGCATTATACTTGTGAATAAGCGCAGCTGAGCGTTTTTACTACTTGGGTTACCTAAAATGAAACCAGCTAATTTTGTTTGTTAGCTAAGCTTATGGTTTAAATCACTCCCAACGTTGCTTAGTTGTTTTTAGACCGATGCGTTTTGCTTATATAGGTGTATCATCTCTTCTTGTTCAACTTGCCTATTTGCTGTTGATTGTCAGTCCGTCTGCTCAAGCCCAAAACTCTGACTATGCTAGGTGTCGGGATGCTGGCTACAGTCACAACAGCTGTGATGGGCAAAACAGTGGCTATGTAGCCTGCAGGCGAGCGGGCTATCGCCACAGTAGCTGCGATGGGCAAAACAGTGGCTATGTGGATTGCAGACGCACCGGCTATCGCCACAGTAGCTGCGACGGACAGACAAGAAGCTATGTGAACTGCAGACGTAGTGGTTATGGCCACCATAGCTGCGATGGGCAAGGACGCCGGAATAGGGAGAGAGCGTTTAGGGTTTTTAATGAAACAGGATCAACGCTGGAGGAACTATATTTGTCTCCTTCTGGTAGTTCTTCTTGGGGTTCCAACGACCTCAGTAGGTTGGTTAGCTCAGGCAACTCTGTGGAATTTACGATCAGCAGCCCTAACTGCATATACGACGTGCTGGCTGTTTTTTCTAATGGACGGAATATTGAAGAGGATCAGATAGATACGTGTGGAAACGGAGGGCTCACATTGCGTTAGCCTTTGAAAACGGCATAGAGCCTGTCGGCAAAATTTCCAATTAGATCGCCTGATGCATTACATCTGCTGTTAGTTGATCGGCAGGAAATAAGCACTCAATTCGTAGCTCTTGTAGCGTAATGTCATAGGGTGTTCCCAGGGTAGCGAGTGTAGAGAAAAAAGACAGTTGTTGTTGCTTTGCTTTAAAGGTGACTGTCAGCAAAGGGGCCTGCCAGGTTTCTATTTCATTTGATTGCCACAATGGGCGCACATCAGGAAACCTCAACAGCTCTTGAAACAGCATATGGGAAAAACTATTCTCACCAGCTGTTACAGCTTCACGATGAACTCGACGGATTAAAACAGTGGCGACCGCTACCCAGTTATCGATTACGGATCGTAGAGCTTGAGGGTGAAACATTGCTTTCATCAGATTAAGCTGTCCGCTGGGTGAGCAACATTCCACAAGCTGTTCTGGTTTTACAAGGGAGGCAAACAAACGCTGGGCCGCCTGATTTATTTGCAATTGATTCCAGTAGCGATCCATAACAATGGCAGGGTACGGTTCCTGTTGGTGCAGCATAAAATCTAGCGCTTGCCGAACAGGTGCTAGCTCAGGTGCCGACAGATCGCTTTCAACAAATACAGGGGCAAATCCTGCGGCTGTTAAGAGCGTATTCTGATCGCGAAACGGTATTTCTAAAACAGCGCCTAGCCGTAAAATCATTTCGCGACTAGGCTGAGAGCGCCCCGATTCTAAAAAACTCAGATGTCGCTGGGAAACATTGCTGGCCAAGGCTAGTGCTAGCTGACTAAAGCCCCGGTGCTTACGCCAGGACTTGAGCAAATTTGTAAATGTAGCAGCAGTCATGGTGTCTCTAAGCTTCACAGGTTTAATTACCTTAGAGGTAATTGTTTCTATTATGTAGGCAGGTCATAATCGTCGCATAGCAAGGCTAACACCACACTTTAATGGAGGCCGCGATCATGACTACTATTTCTACTTACCAATCTGGTACATCGCTACGTAGCAGACTGTATCTAAGTCTGACTGTTATGGGTAGCGTTTTACCTTGGATATTTTTAGACCAGTTTTTATTTTCAGGGAATGCTTCAATAACTGAATTTTTTGCACAAGCGTTGGCATCGCCGATTGCGATCGCACTCTCTGCTGATCTCGCCATTTCATGCCTGGTCTTTTTCTGCTTGGCCTGGTTTGAGCTATCTCGCCTTGGTTTATCTCGCCGCTGGCTTTGGCTCTACCTGGGTTGCACCTTTGGGATTGGTCTATCGTGTTCGTTACCGCTGTTTCTTTACCTACGCGAGCGTCAGATGGCAAAAAACTTTTAGCAAGCATAATGGAAAGGCCGATCCGAGACTTAGAGGATCACTTTGCCAGAGTCCTTCAGGTCACAGAGCTTAGTTTGCTTATTTCATGTGTTGCCACTGAGAAAATCTCTTCAGTGGCAAACAGATATTGACCGCTACTCAGCTCAGCCAGAGTAACCTGATTTCTCTAGGTCGGGCATTGGGAAGCCCGAACCCATTGATTGCGTCCGCGATCAATCCTCCATACTAGGAGGAGTCGATGTCCCCCTTATCACTTATGCAGATTCATCGCATTAATGCCTGGTCAGATAACTACATTTTCTTGCTGCATGCAGCCCCATACGCAGCTGTAGTTGACCCCACCGAAGCAAGCCCTGTATTAGATAAATTAGATAATTTAGGAATTGAATTAACCGCCATTTTTAATACGCATCACCATGGCGACCATGTTGGCGGCAACCGTCAGCTACTGGCTAAATTTCCTGATGCCACCGTTTACGCCAGCGAAGCCGATCGCGATCGCATCCCTGGACAAACAGCGTTTCTCAATGAAGGCGACACTGTCACCTTTGGTTGACGCACGGCCCATATATTTTTTGTTCCTGGACACACGCGGGGGCACATCGCTTACTATTTCCCACCAGCTACAGCGGATGAGCCCGGCGAGCTATTTTGTGGCGATACTCTATTTGCTGGCGGCTGTGGGCGCTTGTTTGAAGGCACTCCTGCCCAGATGGTCAATTCTCTCAGCAAACTACGACAGCTGCCAGACAATACACGAGTCTGGTGTGCCCACGAATATACCCTCAGCAATCTTAAATTTGCAGTCACTGTAGATAGCCAAAACCTGGATCTGCAAAACCGATATCAACGAGTGCACACGGCTCGACAGCGCCAGGAAGCGACTGTGCCCTCTCTCTTGGGGCTAGAGAAAAAAACAAACCCCTTCTTACGGTGGGATCAGCCTGCACTCCAAGCCGTTGCCAAGAGGCAAGACCCTGCCCGTGTTTTTGGTCGTATTCGCGGTATGAAGGATATGTTTTGAGACATCACCCGATTGGGTGGTCTAGTTAGGTGATGGCAGGTTTCAAGGCCCATTCTACATTTGGGATAAATGACTCAATATGCCCCCTTATGACTTCGGCCCCCTCCCTTGCTATCAAAACCATTAGTGGCATTGCCGTCACTATGGTTTGGTTTATTCCCGTCCATTTTGCCAGCATTCATGTATCACCAGGTAAGTTTAGTGATGGGCAAAGTGCCACGGTGGCCAATAGTATGTCCTCTTACCCTCCAGTCACTACCACCAATAAAGCTGAGGCGCGATCGCATACCGCTCCTCCCATCTCACCCAAACTTACTGGTATCAGTTTACATACTCGTTATTTCAGACCAGGAACAGCACTCATCTATACTTGGTAGCTACAGCCGCCACAGCTTATTATCTTCAACGCATACCACCCATGGGATCAGGTTCTACGCCACTCACCGTTTTAATTGTTGAAGACGACCCTATGATGCGTCTGGGTCTTACCCACTCCCTGGCACCCAAAAGCGACATTAACGTCATCGGTGAGGCCAGCGATGGCTACCAAGGGGTGACAATGGCACAGTCCCACAGACCCAACATCGTTTTAATGGATGTTGGCATGCCTCGCCTCGATGGTATTGCAGCAACACAACAGATTAAACAACTATTGCCCGACATTCGGGTTGTGATATTTACCTCCCATACCGACCAGACCGAGGTGATCGCAGCCCTCTCTAGCGGCGCTGATGCTTACTGTATTAAAGGCACCAACATTGATACTCTGATGCAAGCAGTTGACGTCGCCGCCACTGGAGGAATTTATCTTGATCCACAGATTGCTCAACAGGTAATGTCTTGTTTAACACCCCAACCACCAGCGCCTGTACCAGAACATCCTCTGTCGGCACGGGAGCTTGAAGTGCTGAAACTGATTGTTGAAGGCTATAGCAATCCAGAAATTGGTGAGAAGTTGTTTTTGAGCACCAATACGGTCAAAACCTATGTAAAGGGCATTATGAATAAGCTTGTCGTCAATGACCGAGTGCAGGCAGCTGTACTAGCTCTGCGTAACGGATGGATTAGCTAGCGGCAGAGTAAACCAGAAGTTACTTCCCTGCCCCACTTCAGAGTCAACCCCAATGGTGCCACCATGGGCGTTTATAATCTGTTGCGAGATATGCAAACCCAGACCAATACTTAAATGGCGGCGACGATGCCCTTGAGAGTAAAGGCTAAAAAGATAGGTACATTGTTCAGCCGTCATCCCAACTCCATTATCCCGTACCTCACACTGCATATGAGGCTGCAGAGAGGGCTCTACTGACGCCGTGATCCAAATCGTAATGCCTGGTGGATTATGATTGAGCGCATTGACCATCAGATTGTGAAACACTCTCCAGAGCTGAGTACTATCACCAGATATTATCGGTAGCTCAGAAGAAAGCTGATTATAAACTGTGATATTAGACGCTTTTAGCTGAGGAGATAATTCTTGGCAAACTGCTTCGACTAAAGAGTGCAATCTAACCGGCTGCCGCTGCAGAGTCAGACCTTTAAGATTGTTATTATGAGCCTCTAGCAGGCTGTTAATTAAGACTAACTGACGTTCTCCCCCCTGCAGCATTTGCTCTAATAACGCTCGGGGCATTGGAATCGTGTCTCCTGGCTGAGCGAGCAAGCTTTTGAGCAATAGTTGAGTACCGGTTACTGGGTTTCGCAAATCGTGAGAGACCGCATGCAAAAAGGTTTGTATTTCTTGACGTGCTTCAAACTCTTTGTACCGTAGTCGCTCGTAGAGATAGATGGCCAAATCGGCAACGACACAGACCCATATTAAATAGATATAGAGTGCTACGGAGCCTAACACTAGGTCAGAGCGTTCTGTTCCATTCTCTGTTGTAAAAAAGGCAAGTATTATGACCAGTGTTAGGGGAATCAGCAAGGTTAGCTGAGATCGCAAATGTAGCTGCCAACGCACAGGGATAATGGCCGACTGAGCCAAAAACACCATCGTCCAAAGAAAGACACTCCCACCGTCTAAGCTGTCTTCAATGATTCCAGTCACGAGTAACGTCAGCGTTAGGGCAGACGATACGAACCAAAAGAGCAGCCCTGGATGTCGCTTCCCCCAGGAGAGTGTCTGTAGCCCCAGTGCGATCGCAAACACCGAGCCAATAATACCGTCAGTGACAAAATCAGTTGTCTGATCACGCTCAGGCATGGCAAACAAAACCCACAGCTCAAACAAGGTAAAGCTAACCACCACAAACAGCAATAGCCAAATTAGCAACCTTAAACGCTGATGTAAAAAGCGCTGTTGCCACTGTCTATAAACGTTTAACACGCTAGGTGACTGAGGCGATGAGTTAACATATCGACGCCACCAAGCGTGAACACGATTTACCATGGCATCAAACAAGCGAATAAAACCTACCCAGTTAGAACAACGCTAACTTATAAGGGATGAGATATACAGCACGACTTAAATACTCAGCTCATCCCTGATCAAAACGCCTTACATTAGTGCGAACGAACTAATAAATCGGTCAACATCCGTTTCATTATCATCAACAGCCAGCAGCATGTAAGTCCGCTCATTGACTAAATATAAACGGATATCAATCGTGCCTTCGCTATGGTCAAAGCGATAGCGACGACCTGGGTGCCCTCCCAGCTGCACATCAACTTCTATCGCTCTTAAAACCGCCGGATCGATGTCTTCAAACGAATCTCTTAGATTATCAAGGACAACATCTGGGCCTTGGCTGAGCACGGTAGCCGGTAAATCAGAGTACGCCACCGTATACTGACCGACATTGCCGGTTGACGATTCAAATATATGAATTTCAATAGGTTCACCTTCAACATCGTCATCTTCTACGGTGATATTGGGCGATGCCGGAAAAGCAATTTCAAAACGACCTAACGATGATGAATAGAGAGAACTCTGGGCCACCTGCCAGGGCGCGACTGGCTCATAAGCTTGCACAGACATGCCGGGCAGCATTCCCGCTATCCCGACAGCACTCAAAGCTACAACACATTCCATCGTCAACCGACGGATCAAACGAGATCTACGCTGACTTGCATTCATACAATGGATTCTCCAAATTTAGTGGGTCAGAACACAAAGCTATCTAACGCTTTTACACGATAGTATTGAGAACCCAGAAGTCACTACGCCTAACCGGCTCACCCAATTGGGTGATTGAGTTGATGCTTATTGCTATGAAATTGGCCCTATATGAGTAGGGGGCCAAAAAATCTTAAATGCCTGCCCAAAAATCTTATCTTGTGAGATAAAACCAAATACGTGGCTATCAAAACTCTGATCGCGATTATCGCCCAACAGAAAATATTGGCCATTTGGGACTTTCTCTGGTCCCCACTGATAGGTCGCAGGCGTTTGAATATAGTCTTCTACTAGGGATTGACCATTAACCAAAACCTTTCCATTTCTCACCTCAATACTCTCTCCAGGCAAGCCAACTACACGTTTAACTAAGATATCCACTGGACTTAAGCCTGAAGACACAGCAGCTTCCGGTACATAAAAAAGAACAACATCCTGCCGCTGAGGAACAGCATATCGTGTGTTAACAAGCACACGATCGTTCATCGCTAATGTTGGCTGCATTGACTTAGCAGGAATGTATCGTGTCTCTACAGTCAGCCCTGGTAGTGCAATCAATCCGTCATATATCAGCACAGCCAAACAAACCGGCAATATCCATGCTTTAGCCCTTTGAGGACGTCTATTGGCCAATAGCGAATATGCATGATAAGCACAATACATACCCGCTAGCGCTAACCCCACTAGCTTTTCAACTGGGCTAAAGTGATCGAGCACTATCGCCAAAACAGGAAAAACCAGCCAAAACCCAATCGCTGCCATCCATTTTCCGGCATAAATCTGTCCTATTCCCAGAAATATACTGGATAGGAAAAATGCTTTCCAGGGATCTTTCTGACAAAGACGATGATGTTCAAATGCTTGAGGATTGTTGCAACGCGCAACTTTGTAAGCGTCAAACAAGTTAGCAAGCTGCAGCAATCCTGCCAACAATAATAGGACAATCCCTAATCTCAGTGGCTGAGCAGGCGCAAAAACCCAATAAACACCAACAATGGCCAACAGCAAAAAGCTAACTAGCCAGAGAAAACTTCGCAGTCGTTGCCCAGCATAGAGTTGGCCCAGACCAGGTAACAAGATAGATAGATTGACAGCTAACCAAGGTTCTTTAGGATTCATCGTTTTTTTCAGGAGTCTCCAAGCTGATTGAGAACAGCCTCTGATCGTTGACCTGGAAAAATTGAGGTAGGGCTAAATCAGAATGTAAAGCTGTCCAGCATTTCTACACATTCGTTACACGATTCTAGAAACCACCGTACCTAGATCAACTCGCCCAATCGGGTGATCTAGCCAGGGTTGTTATGGAATTTTCCCCATACGCTCAGGCGGCCAAAAAATCTTCGTTGCTTGACCCACAATATTATCTGCAGGAACAAAACCAAATGTATAGCTATCCAGACTAGCGTTGCGATTATCTCCTAATACAAAATACTGACCCTCAGGAATTATCTCTGCCCCCCAGACATAGATTGCAGGTTCTTGTATGTAGTCTTCTGTCAACGGCTGGTTGTTGACAATAACTTGCTCGTCTTTGACTTCTAGCGTTTCTCCGGGCAACCCAACGACTCGTTTAACAAAAACATCCGTGTTTTCTTCTTCAGGAAAGGCTGTTTCAGGAGGATAGAAAATCACCACATCTCCTCGCTGAGGGCTGGAATAAAATTTATTCACAAGCAACCGATCATTAACCTGTAATGTTGGTGCCATCGACTCGGCCACAATATATCTTGCCTCTATAGCTAAGGCAAACAGCCCACTCAACCCTTCATAGGTGAGAACAGCTAAACACAGTGGCAGTAACCATGCTGTTGCTATCTGCCGACGTCTGTTAGCCAGTAACGAATACGCGTGATTAGCACTGTACACACTGAGCCCCAGCGTCAATAACACCCCAAGTGGTGCATTAAACCCAGTCACCACTATCACAGCCAGTAACGCTACCAAAAACACAAGAGCTGCCAACCATTTACCGGCATATATCTGCCCTACACTAAATAAAAGACTAGATAGAAAAAAGGCTTTCCAGGGATCTTTTTGCCATACGCGCTCATTTTCAAACTCGCGAGAATTCTCTTTCCTAGTGTTGCGATAGGCAGCGAATATATTGAAAAACTGCAGCTGTCCAGCAGGGATTAGTTGCGCAGTTCCCAATTGTATTGATTGAGTGGGCGCTAAAAAACAATACACGCCGGTAATAAATAGGGTCAGAAATATCGCTAGTAAGAGCCCACCACGGAGTCGTTTACCCACATAGAGCTGACCGAGACCAGGCAACAGGCTAGATAAGTTAACGGCTAACCAGGGTTCTTTGGGGTTCATCAGATGGGTCATGCACACTCCAGTAGATCGTGACCAGTGCAGCCATCGTTGGACCGAAAGTTAGCACTTATTTACCAACGTTGAACCATCTATCAGTACCTAAGCGAATTAATCACCCTCCTCACCAATTTGAATTTGCCTCAGACGGACCTGATTGTATACAATATAAGACTGCACTAGTTTTATACGGGTCAAAGAAGGAGACTGGGCCAAATAAACCGTTTACACATTTGAAAACTGAGTCCATTCAATGGTTGACAGCAGTTTCTCAAAGCGTGTTTCAAAAGCGTGATTTATCTGGGCCCGAGCAAAAGTACTATGGCAAAACGGGTTCAGTTAGTTCTAAGTCAAGATATTAGCAAGCTAGGTAACGAAGGCGACTTGGTCGAAGTCGCCCCTGGCTACGCTCGCAACTATTTGCTGCCTCGCGGTCTGGGTTATCGGGCAACTCCCGGCGTACTCAAGCAGGTAGAACGTCGTCGTGAAGAAGAGCGTCAGCGCCTTGAGCAAATCAAGCAGGACGCTGAATCAATGAAGACTGCGATCGCAACCATCGGCCTTTTCACCATCAAGAAAGAAGTGGGCGAAAACGACGCTATCTTTGGTACTGTCACAGCAGATGAAGTCGCTGAGCTAATCAAGACCAACACTGGCAAAGACATCGACAAGCGCGATATTGATGTACCCCCCATCAACAAGCTGGGTGAGTACACTGTGCTGATTAAGCTACACAGCGAAGTAACTGCAGAGCTGCGGCTAAGGGTTGCTTAGGTTAAAACCACTGAAGGCATTGCTCTCAAATGTCTCCAATGCGCACAGTCATACATTAGATAAAGCCCTAGATTGCTTGTAAAATCTGGGGCTTCCTTATGCGCTAAAACTTTTCAAATCAATGCTGAAGGGTGATAAACACTTCACAAGACCCTCCTAGGGCGTCTGGCAAACTAAGTCATGTAAGGTTAGAGACTGATATAATACAAATGAACTAATTTTCTCTCTTAGTTAGAGTGTATATCCAGATCATTCCTATGATTTTTCCATACATAGCGTTTTGTAATAACCCTTGACGCTACATATGGATAACTAGATACTAGTGAATAGGGAGTGGCATGGACTGCTACATGACTACCCGGCATGCGCCTCAAACATTTTCATGCCGCTTGCCACTCCCCCTCTTTTTCGCCCCACTTATCGAATTTTCTGAAGGTCATCATGGCTCAAGAACATAAGTTTCAAGCAGATTTTGATCGCCTGCCACCTCAGAATATTGACGCGGAAGAGGCAATTTTAGGGGGCATATTGCTAGACCCAGAGGCCATTGGTCGAGTCACTGAAATTTTGGTCCCCGACGGCTTCTATATCGCAGGGCATCGCGAAATATACCGGGCCGCCATTGAGCTGCAAGCCAAAGGTAAACCAACAGATCTAATGACCGTGGCTTCGTGGCTTAAAGACCATAACTTACTCGATAAAGCGGGTGGTCAAGCTCGACTTGCCCAGCTGTTTGATCGCACCATCAGCGCCGCCAATATTGACCAGTACGCCAAACTGGTGATGGACAAATACACTCGTCGTCGACTGATCCAAATCGGGGGTGAAATTGCCCAGCTCGGCTACGAAACCGAAAGTCCATTAGAAACTGTTCTCGACCAGTCTGAGCAAAAGGTTTTTGGTATCGCCCAAGAACGTACGCAGCAGGGACTGACCGCAACATCAGATATCCTTACCGAAACCTTTGACGATATCGAGCAGCGCTCCATGGGTATGGTGCTGCCCGGTTTATCCTGCGGTTTCTATGATCTCGACGCTATGACCCAGGGTTTTCAGCGCTCTGACCTGATAATCGCCGCTGGGCGTCCAGCAATGGGAAAAACCTCCTTTGTGCTCAACGTAGCTCGTAATATCGCGGGTGGACATAAGCAACCGATAGCCGTCTTCAGTTTAGAAATGTCCAAGCAGCAGCTAGTATATCGTCTGCTCTCAGCAGAAGCCAGAATCGAAAGCGGTCGTTTACGGACAGGGCGGATTGGTCAGCATGAGTGGGAGCCTTTGGGCCATGCCATTAGTTCTCTTTCCCAAATTCCTATTTTTATCGACGATACTCCCAACATTTCAGTCACAGAGATGCGCTCTAAATGTCGTCGGCTAAAGGCTGAAAATGGTGGGGCCCTGGGTTTGATTTTGATCGACTATCTGCAACTGATGGAAGGCAGCAGCGATAACCGCGTTCAAGAACTCTCAAAAATTACACGTTCACTAAAAGGTCTTGCTAGAGAGTTAAACGTTCCGATTATTTCTCTCTCCCAGCTTAGCCGTGGTGTAGAATCGCGTACCAATAAGCGCCCGATGATGTCCGATCTTCGCGAGAGTGGCAGTATTGAACAGGATGCAGATTTAGTGATGATGCTGTATCGAGAAGAATATTATGACCCAGATACGCCTGATCGAGGTCTTGCCGAAGTGATTATTGCCAAACACCGTAACGGCCCAACGGGTACAATAAAACTGTTATTTGAGCCGCAGTACACTCTTTTTAGAAATCTTGCCAAACCAAATTCGTAGTGTTTGAAAGAGAGTTATTCTTCCACACGATAGCCTAGCTCTGCCAGTTGAGATCGCGACTGTCGCCACCGCGACTGCACTTTTACAAACACCTCTAAATACACCTTTCCGGCAATTAGCTTTTGCATTTGCTCACGGGCTGCAGTGTTAATTGTCTTCATCATTGAGCCCTTTTTACCAATCAAAATTCCTTTTTGAGAATTTCGCTCTACAAAAACAGTAGCCAGAACATTGGTAATAGTTGGAGTCTCTTCTACACGTTCAATCGCAACAGCGACTGAATGGGGAATTTCCTCACGAGTATGTAGCAACACCTGCTCACGGATCAGTTCGCCCATGATAAAACGCTCAGGCTGATCGGTTACCAAATCAGGTGGATAGTAATAAGGCCCCACATCCAGCCGTTCAATCAGTTTTTCCTTTAAGGCATCCAGTCCCGTTTCTGTTACCGCCGAGAACTTACACAGAGGCCAACCATTCTCATCAGCCAACGCTTGATAGCTGATATCGATCAGCTGAGCTTTAGACTCAGACTGTAGATCTGCTTTATTCAGACCCAATACAACAGGTACCTCGCTACGTTTCAGCAAGTCAGCAATAAACAGGTCACCCCGACCCATCTCACCTGTTCCATCCACAACCAACAGGGTCACATCAACAGAGTGGATAGCAATACGTGCGTTTTTGACTAGCACTTTCCCCAACTCATGGTGAGGCTTATGAATACCTGGAGTATCGACAAAAATGACCTGTGCCTTCGGTAAAGTCATCACCCCGCGTAGACGATTGCGCGTCGTTTGGGCCACTGGCGAGGTAATTGCAATCTTCTGCCCTACCATCGTGTTCATCAATGTTGACTTACCCACATTGGGTCGTCCCACAATGCCAACAAATCCTGAACGAAACCCTGGTGGAGGCGTTGGGGTACCCCCCAAATCAATGGTCATTCTGATCGTATTCCTCGCGTTTTAGTAATTAGCCTTAGGCTTCACCTGTGATATGAACCACCACATCGCGGCGATAGCCATGGCTACGATGTTCCCACAAATAGATCCCTTGCCAGGTTCCTAACGCCAATCGTCCATTCATAATAGGAATTTGCTCTGACGTGTGGGTTAAAGCCGTACGCAAATGAGCCGGCATATCATCTGGCCCCTCATCACTATGGTGATAATAATTACCCTCGGGTACTAGCTTGGATAAAAAGTTTTCCATATCCAAAAGCACATCCGGATCAGCATTTTCCTGGATTACCAGACTAGCTGAGGTGTGGCGCAAAAATAAACAGCACAGTCCGGTCCTTACCCGAGATTCACGGACAGCGTCCTGTACCTGCATCGTAAAGCGTTGTAAGGACTTTGGTCGGGTCTGTAGCGTCAAAATAGTTTGATAATGTACGGATGTCGACGTAATAGGAGTCATGGTGATGCCCTCGGAGGTAAAGACTCATCATGCTTTTCAGCATAGAACAGGACTTCAATAACATCCAAGCTGTAACCAGTAGTTTACCGGTGCCGGACGAAATTAAGGCTTAGTCCAGGGTACCTAGGTTTACTGCAAACAACCTAAAGTTTCTACTGATAAACGTTGTATCAATTGCTTACTGGGGCATCTTGAGGTTGCGTAGCCTAAGTGCCTTTTTAGACCGCAGCCCTGCATATATCCTGAGTTTTTACCTAAAAACGCTGGAATTATGGACTTGGTAGCGGTCAACTCCTTCTGAATCGTTGAGCCCAATGCTGTCTCAAAGCCCAATTCTTGTCATCATGCAGGGTGTTGCTGCATGGAATCACTGGCGTCATTTGCAAGCATCTGCAAGCAATGCACCTCAGCTGCGAGAAGCTCTTTTGATTCGGGCAGAGTTGCCCAAGATTAATCTCAGTTATGTAGATGGTTGCATTAGCAACTTCTCTGGTGCAAATTTAGTTGACGCTAATCTGAGTCAGGCGCTTTTCTACACAGCAAATTTATCTCAAACCAGGCTAGACGATGCCAGATTGCATGGCGTAGACATGCGTGAGGCAAATCTAAGGGATGCCAGCCTGATGCGAGTGCAGGCACAGGACAGCAATTTTGCGATGGCTGACCTACATGGAAGCACCCTGCGAGAAGGTACCTTCACTAATAGCAATTTTTGTGAGGCATCATTAACCAATGTTGATGGTTGCATGGCCCGCTTAAATCAATGCAATCTGAGCCACGCCAACCTGCAAAAAAGTCTTTTTTACACAGCTGATTTAGAGCAAACAAATTTACGACACGCTAATTTAGCTGCGGCCGATTTCCGTGAGGCGAATCTCACCCAGGCAATTCTAGAAGATATTAATGGCTCTAACACTAGCTTTGCCAGAGCCATTTTAGACCGAGCCATTCTAACAGGAGCCTTGTTGAAAGGGGCTAATTTTACAACCGCTAACTTAAAGCTCACCATTCTCAACCGGGCCAATCTTAGCAATGCTTATGTTAAGAACGCCATTTTGACAGAGGCCAGTTTGGTAGAGGCCAACCTGTGTCGAGCACAGTTGCAAAATAGCAATATGGCTAAGACAGACTGTCGTAACGCCATTTTGAGCGGAGCCAATCTTGAGAACGTTAATTTAGAGGGTGCTGATCTTAGCGGAGCCAATCTGAGCAAAGCTAAGCTAAGGGGGTGCAGTCTCAAAAATACCAATCTGAGCCACGTTGATTTGCGCTCGACGGCTCTTGATAGCGTAGATTTAAGCCATGCAATTTTAACGGATGCCTCTCTTCCCAAGGGGTATGCTTTAACACCTGCACAGAAAAACAACTCTTTTCAGACCTTCCATGTAGAAGCAGCATGAGATGTTGTGGTATCTCACGTAAATAAGAGAGGGGCTATTTCAGATAAGCGCTGATTGCATTGGCAATGACTTGATTACCATTTTTAGCCAGTTTCTCTCCTGTTGGTGGCAACAGTGGCTGCCCTAAAAATGACCAGTCACCCTCAAAAAACACAGTGCTGTCTAATAGCTGGTGATAGGAGTGACGCTGAATTCCATCTAGCAAGAGCGGGGCTTCAGCAAATCCTTCACGCGGTAAAGTCACCACGCCTCGCTGTAGGCGGCAAGCTTCTGCAAACGTGCTGTAGCCGGGTTTAGAAACTATGCGATCGCACACCACCATAAGATCTGCAGGCCGCAACCCTATCTCTGGAATCTTAATCAGGTTAGGCAAATCGGGTGCCTGTTGATCAAAGGTAATAAACTGCCAGTCAGGGTAAGCGCCTAACGCTTTTTCATACGGGATTTGAGCTAGCCCGAGACCACCAAATGTGAGCAGAATCGTGCGGTTTTGGGGTGCTGTGATGTCAAATTTATTGCGCACGGCATCGGCAGACAGCTTAGGAGTTCCGCCTGTAAGTCCTACATCGGTAATGTTTGGAAAAGCCGTCATCGCCTCATGAAACGGCAGCCGAAAGACGCGATCGCAATCACCAAAATACTCTGCGATCCAATCTGCCATCGGCTCAAACTCGCCACCCCAGGGTCGATAGATAAAGTCCCAGCCAAAATTACCCATCATCCAGCAAGGTAAATCTGCGGCCTTCGCTAGCTGGGTCAGCAAGGGGGGAATATCGCCCAAAATCAGATCAACACCAGTAGTTTGAATAAATTCAATTTCCGGTGCCAGAATCTCATCTTGATGGTTGCGGATCCACTTTAGTTTTTCCAAAGTGGCAGCCTTATCCATGGTCAGACTGTCGCTTTGCAATACACCAATATCAAAACTTACCGGTCGATAGGTGATGCGCTCAGCCGGTAAATAAGATTGCAGCAGCCACTGAGGAGCGGTTGTTGCCAGCACAATCTCTACATCTGGACGCAGTTTTAACAACGTCGCCGCTACTGAAGCAGCACGGGTGGCATGGCCAAAGCCATGATTAGTGATTGCTAGATAAAGAGTTGGCATACACTCAAAAATTACGAAGGCCCCAGCTCAGCTGACAAATCTGGGCCATGGGTAGCTGTCTCCAAAGTCATCGCCTCCCACAGTAACCCTTAAATAACAAAGTGGTGAAGCGGCGTCAGCTGCTTCACCACTTAAAATTTCAGAGACCTAAGATATGAGCCTAGCAACCAGAGTAAACCTAATGGTCAAAGGCATATCAAATCATTGCCTAAAGAACCGGTACAAACCGCTCTTTCTCAGGGACTGTAGTATATTCAGCCACAATCTGACGGAACTCATCACCATCAAGGGTCTCTTTCTCAATGAGAATATCGACTACGCGATCCACAGCCGCACGATTTTCTTCAACCATACGCTTAGCATCGTCGTAGCATTTCTCAACGATGACGCGTACCTGTTCATCAATGCGCTGTGAGACAGTTTCTGAATATTCAGAACGGTTACCCCAGCTGCCGCCCAGGAATACTTCACCCTGAGGATTCTCTAGAGCCAACGCACCCAGCTCAGACGACATACCAAAGCGAGTCACCATTTGGCGGGCCATGGATGTCACCTGCTGCAGGTCGTTACCTGCGCCAGTGGTTACTTCTGCTTCACCAAAGATGATGTCTTCAGCCGCGCGACCACCTAAAGCACCCGTAATTCGAGCCAACAGTTGAGCCCGAGATATCAGCATCTGGTCTTCGCTTGGAGTAAACCAGGTTAAACCTTGTGCCTGACCCCGAGGAATCAGAGTCACCTTCTGGACAGGGTCATGGGCCTTAACCAACGTACCAATCAAAGCATGACCAACTTCGTGGTAAGCAATCAAACGTTTGCTCTTACCATCTACTAGTGGAGTACCTTCCATACCAGCAATAACGCGATCAACAGCGTCATCGATTTCTAGCATGGTGATCGCTTCTTTGCGACGACGCGCGGTCAAAATAGCCGCCTCGTTTAGCAAATTGGCTAGGTCAGCACCGGTAAACCCAGGGGTGCGGCGTGCGATCGCATCGAGTGAAATCTCATCCGCTAGCTTCTTATTGCGAGCATGGACTTCTAGCACTGAAACACGACCCTTAACATCGGGTGGATCAACCGATACCTGACGGTCAAAGCGACCAGGACGCAGCAGTGCAGAATCGAGCACATCGACTCGGTTGGTAGCCGCGATCACGATAATGCCGCTGTTACCTTCAAAACCATCCATCTCGGTCAGCATTTGGTTAAGCGTCTGCTCACGCTCGTCGTTACCGCCACCAATACCGGAACCACGGGAGCGACCAACTGCATCAATCTCATCGATAAAGATGATGCAAGGAGCATTTTCCTTGGCTTTCTTAAATAGATCGCGGACGCTGGATGCACCCACACCAACAAACATTTCTACAAACTCAGAGCCAGAGATGCTAAAGAAAGGAACACCAGCTTCACCGGCAATGGCTTTAGCTAACAGCGTTTTACCAGTTCCAGGAGGGCCAACTAGTAAGACACCTTTAGGAATACGTGCACCAACAGCTGTAAAGCGTTCGGGCTTCTTCAGGAAAGTCACTACCTCTTGCAGTTCTTCCTTGGCTTCGTCAATACCCGCGACATCATCAAACATGATGCCGGTTTTGGCTTCCATCATAAAACGAGCTTTGGACTTACCAAAGTTCATAGCCTGACCAGGTCCACCGCCTACACCACCGTTGGAACGACGGAAGAGGAAAAATAAACCAGCAATTAATAAGAATGGAAACAGCAGATTACCTAGAATGCCAACCAAAGCACCGTCGTTGCGAGGTGGGTGGGAATCTAAACTAATATCAGAATCGCGCAGACGCTCAACTAGTTCAGGAGCGCTACCTGGCAATTCAACACGCCAGCGCATTACGCGATTGTCTAGCTGCGGATCAACCGCTTCAATAATGGCTGTTTGGCCACCATCATAGAGGTCAACCGCCGTCACTCGGCCAGCATCTAAATAATCTAAAAACCGACCATAGGTCATACGGGTACTCGCCGTATTACGACTCATGTTTGCGGGGTCTCCGCCCATGGACCCTTGCCAGAAGAAAAACCCAATTAACAGGGCTGGCAACGTCCAGAGCAAAATGACTCTCCAAGAAAGCTTCATATCTCGGTGGACTCCTTTTCATTAACAGTTCTAACTGCCTAAGCAGCTTGAAAAGTATGTTGTATAGCGAGCTATCAAAAATCCATCCCCTAGCCAAAAATCGCTAATGCAATTTGCTAGGCCGATCAGGTTTTATTAGCTACATTGTTTACTAAATGTAACGTAATTTCTCAGATACAAGCAATTCGTTACGTAGTAAATATGTTAGCTAACGCTAATTAACTGGCTGATTAATGCTCCGCTGTCGATTCAGAGTGCCTATGAGCGCCCTGTTGCGATCGCGCTTTCCAACCGTCCTTGGTCAAATCCTCGCTGATGCAAAATTAGCCATGAATCCACTAAGTCTGGTCCTTGCATATCGGCCATGAGTGAGGCCCGTAGCGATCTCATAATCAGACCTTTTTTTACACCCAAGGACTTAGTTACCTGATTAATCAGACCTATAGCATCGCTGGCTTCTTTCAGCCCCTCGTGAGCTATCAGAGCATCCAAGACCGCCTGCATAGCGTCAGCAACACCGTCTTTTTTGAGCTGCTCAACAGCCGCATCCGCAAATTGCATGGTTGGAGTAAAGAAAAATCGACTAAGGTCAACACAGTCTTTCAGCCGTGTCAGACTGGGGCCAACCAGCGCTGATAGCTTTAGTAACCAGTCGCGATCGGTCGCTAAATCAAATTCGTACCCTGCTTCTTTTAGATAGGGTGCAATTAGCTCCAACAGATCTTCTGGTGATTTCTCATGTAGATACTGGCTGTTGAGCCAATCGAGCTTATCCCAATCAAATTTAGCCCCCGCTTTATTGACTCGATCAAAGCTAAAAAGATTGGCAGCTTCATCCAGAGTAAATATTTCCTGGGCATCGGGGGCAGACCAGCCGAGCAACGTCATATAGTTAGCTAGACCTTCAGCCGTAAAGCCCATTGCCTGAAAGTCTGAAATCGAGGTCACCCCGTCACGTTTAGATAGCTTTGCCCCTTTTTCATTCATTATCAGGGTTGTGTGGGCAAACTGCGGTACCGGCATCCCCAAAGCCTCATAGAGCAAGATTTGCTTGGGTGTGTTACCCACATGGTCTTCACCCCGAATGACGTGGGTAATCCCCATATCGGCATCATCAATAACGACCACAAAGATATAAAGGGGCTGACCAATCTCTGTGCTGGAAGAGGCACGGGCGATCACCATATCCCCACCCAAATCTCGTCCTTTCCAGTGCACCGGGCCACGAACCATATCATTCCAGGTGATATCGCGCCCATCATCAATTTTGAAGCGAATCACGGCCTGACGCCCCTCATCTTCAAACGCAGCAATTTGATCAAGAGTCAGATTACGGTGCTGATTGTTGTAGAGCGTGGCTTCGCTGCGGGCCTTTTGGCGTTCGCGCATTGCATTGAGTTCGTCGGGCGTTTCGTAAGCCCGATAGGCCAGTCCTTTATCTAACAGTTCTTGAATTTTAGGTTGATAAAGCCCCATGCGCTGGGTTTGGTAGACGGGCTCTTCATCCCAATTTAGGCCCAGCCACTGCAGGCCATCCATGATGTTTTGGGTGTATTCAGGCTTAGAGCGCTCAAGATCGGTATCTTCGACTCGCAGAATAAATGTGCCCCCTTGGGAACGGGCAAAAAGCCAGTTAAACACTGCAGTTCTGGCCGTACCAATATGAAGATTGCCAGTGGGACTCGGAGCAATCCGAACGCGAACAGACATGGTGATAGTGCCAAACAACGAAACAGCTAGGTTTATCAGCGTACTATATGGCTGACAAAACCAGCTTAAGGGCAAAATCACAGGGCTGTGTAAACAGAGGAAACTACTCGTCCCTCATTCGATACCAAGCACAACAGATGTAAAGTTCTGACAAAGCAGTCTGAGGGATTGACCGTACTTGGAACAATAATGTTGTGGATAATTCTTTATGAATTAGAACAGTTAGAACAATCTATATTGATATTAAGGTAAAGTCTCATGGGACTCAGCGAGAAAATCCAAGACCAGACTGTCCGGGCAAGCATTGCGGCTGACTGTGCCAAACTGATTGACCAACAAGTCGCGGCCAAAGGCGGCCTTTCTGGCATGGCCATGAAAACTGCTTACGGGGTGATCAAAGGCATTGGTTCAAGTTACATTCCTGGTGCGATCAATCGACTACTCCCCGATGCCTGCAAAGCACTTGACCCTATTTGGCAAGAGGGTCAAGCATCAGGTGATCCGGTAAAGTACCTGAGCGAAAATAGCGATCGCACGGCCAATAGCCTGTTGAGTGTGACCGACGCACGGATTCAAACAACAAAGCACGGCATTCTAAGCTCCACGTATAAAAAGCTTCGCAAGTCAGTCAAAAACGACGTTGAAGCCGCTGTTCCAGATCTTGCTCAAATCATTAGTAGCCACGCAGCGTAGGTGGTGGGTTCTGCAGAGCTTTGCTCTTCTAAGCTCATTGAGTTTTGAATTGAGTGCCCTAAACTATCGTCAAGTTAAAAAGCGCTCAATTCAAAGCCTAGAACTCAAAATTTAAAATCACTTCTAACTACCAAACTCGCCAGTCTTCCCAATCAAGGTTAAAGATAGAGGTGTCAGGAAAAGCGATGGGGTTGCCTCTATCTTTAATATGTTGCTGTAGCTCTGACAAACCGGGTTCTGATCTGGGTAAATCATCCACTAGCGTGTAGGGCAACAGCTGATTATCTAGGGCATAGTCAATGGTGGCCCCTGCTGCGATGCCGACCGACCACTCAAATGAGTGCACGCGATAGGCGGCGGCCGCAATTGTGCTGGTGGCAATACTCTTGCCCGACACTAATAAGTTATCAATATCTTGAGGAATCAACGCCCGCAGAGGGATCTGACCAGGATAGCTCTGGCCATGGGCACGCCTTACCCCCGCTCGTTCAGTATTGCCAGGTAGCTCAGGGGGCGACAGCTCCATACATGGATGAAAATCAATCGCATACTGAGCAATGCCTACGGAATCTGGGAAAATTGTGGAGCGAGTCCGACGAGGAATATCTGTTGCATCCTTATCGGCTTCAATCGCAACCGTTGTTTCTAACCCTGCTAGAGCCCGACGCAATGACAGATACATCTGATCTGGCAGCTCGGTCTGATAGTACTCGTCATCGTAGTCGACACGAGAGATATCGATTTCATTCACTATAAATCCATCGGAATGGCCAAAAGCTGGCCGTCCCACAATCCGTCGTCCCTCACGGATGTAGGGGTGTTTTGATAGGCCATGGGCTGTATTCATCGGCGCATCAAACCCTGTCAAAAAGCGATGTCGCAGGTCTACACCTTTGATGCCATAGCCCAGCTGCGAATCTGTCAGACTCGAAATTAGCCAGTGATAGTAGCTAAACGCATTTTCTTCACCCCGACGTAGCGTGTCTACACGTAGACCACCGAGCCAACCTCCAGGCTCTAGCTGGCCAGTCTCCTCTAGCTGTTCGTGGGAGTAAATCAGATTATCAACGGCGGTTCCAGGTCGATAGTCGTTGCCCCAGGTCCAGTTTTGCATTGAGATATCACCGGGTTTAACAGCGCTCACACCAAAAGCACGCTGTTCGGGTCGCTTACCCGGTGCCCAAAGTCGCCGATAGGTAAAGACAAAGTCAATGTAGTTTGTATTGTCGCGCTCTCGTTCAAAGCTAAAGTAGGGGGCATAAATGTCGTAATAGTCTGGTCTCTCTTGGGGTTGAGATTCTTCAGTACGCTCCATAGCAAAGGTATAGGTGAACCCCTGAGTGCAGTATGCGTCGCCTGTAAATGTCGGAGAGGACGGATTGAGATAGGACTTTGGATCTAGCCCCAGTCGGTAAGGGACTCCTGCAAGCGCAATTACTTCACCGGCTTCTGTGGCTTCAACAACGTACCACTCAGCAGGGCCGTCATGACCACTGTGCTGAAAGCGAATAATCTCTTAGCTTAGCCGATCTGAGTCTTCGTAGCGATAGATGTCCTCATAGAAAGCT
>JBHJIV010000185.1:0-34800 GCA_050043105.1 Leptolyngbyaceae cyanobacterium
GCAGTTCAAATAAGGTGCGATCTTCCTCAGGACTCAAAAACACACGTAATCGGGCACCCATCAGCAAAAACTCCTCAGGACTAGAGTCATCTGCTTTATTCAACTTCACGACGTCTTTCACACCCTTTAGAGGTTTTTGACGTCATAACAGCTTACGGCTCAATTGTAACGTCGCCCCATAAACTCAGGTACCTCAACGAAAGCCCTGATATCTCCGTCTGACATCAAGGAGAAAAACACCTTTATATCTTCAGCTCACCCGTAAATAAGCAGCTGGGGCTGAAGATATAAAGGGCATTTATGTTGAAATGTTGCCGATGCGGCTGACTGATGGCGCTAACTTAAGTCGAATGGATAATTTAAGTAGGGAGTACCAAAATCAGTCTATCTGCCGGTGTATGACTACCCGATAAAACCTTCTCTGCTTGAGGCGATGTTAAAGCTTTCGAAATTGAAACTTGGGCAAAAGTTTACTGTAATGCTGTTGGCTGTCTTTATCAGCGGCATCCTGATGAGTGGTATGGCGCTATCGCGACTGCTTAACTATACAGCTGAAGCAGAACTCACCAATAAAGCACTGATGCTGATGGAAACGATGAACTCCGTGCGTCAGTACACGAGTGATCAGGTGGGGCCAGAGCTGGCAGACCGTAGCGAAATCACGTTTTTGCCAGAGACTGTACCTAGCTACTCGGCCCATCAGGTTTTTGAGGTGCTCCAAACTAGCTCGGAGTATGAGAATTTCTTTTATAAGGAAGCGGTTCTAAACCCAACAAATCCTAAGGACCAGGCTGATGATTTTGAGACATCACTGATCAATGCATTTCAGCGACCGGATAGTCCTCCAGATATTGAAGGATTTAGAAATGCCCCCGGTGGCAAACTTTACTATATTGCTCGGCCTATTCAGATTACACAAGAGTCTTGCTTGGCCTGTCACAGTACTGCCGCTCGTGCCCCGCAGAGTATGGTAGCGCTGTATGGCGAGACCAATGGGTTTGGCTGGGAACTCAATGAAGTGGTGGGAACCCAGCTTATTTCGGTTCCTGCACAAACGGTATTTAATAAGGCAAGACATTCGTTATTGATTACCTTAGGGATCTTTACAGCGGTGTTTGCGATCGCAATCTTCTTGGTTAATTTCTGGCTCAAACGCTATGTTGTGCGCCCCATCAATCGCATGGCCGCAACCGCCGAAGCCGTCAGCACTGGTGACACCGAAGCCGAATTTATCAAATGGTCAGACGATGAAGTTGGTAATTTAACCGACTCCTTTTACCGGATGCGACTCAGCTTACAAATGGCCATGCAGCGTTTAGAACGTCATCGCCGTCAGCGCAGAGGGAATGCAGGCTAGGCTGACGTTACAGACTGAACGCTAATTTAACTACGCAGCTCTCGGCAAAATTCTTGGGCCTTTTCGCTATCTAGAATCTCTCTTGATAGCTGACTGACAAAAGCCGACGCATTGAGATTGGGATAGTCTGTCAGGGTTTCTTCAACAACCATGCTGGCCATAGGGCCAATACGCAGTGCTAGGGCCTCACGACAGCATGTGACAAATTCGGGGGTCAAATCAGACTGTCGTTGCTCAATAACAGGGCTCACTTCTGGCATTGTCTGACTAGAGGCTAGCGCCTCGTCCGGAACCGAGATATGGCTCAAAAAGGCAGTTGCTCGGTCAGAATCGGTGATTTGCCCTGCCAAAATTTTAACAATTTCGTGGGGGGTGGCCGCAGGGTTATCTTCTAACGTTTCTTCAATCACCATGTCGGCAATCGGACCAATACAGCGGATGAGCTCATCGCGGCACTGGGCAATAAAAGAAGGATCTTGTTGGGTCGGCTCTGTTTGGGCCGGTGCACTAATAGACATGGGGGGCGACTGCACCTGACTCAGGGTTCGATTCACATCGTCAGGCAGCAGAGCGCTCAGCCGATCAAACACTTCTCGGGCCGACTGAAACCGCTCTTGGGGCTGCTGCCGGGTCATGATGGTCAAAATTTCACCCAGCTGAGGATGAATCTGGGCATGGGGCTGCCAATCTAAATCCAGGGTATGGGAATTCATTAGATCGCGGGGATGCTTACCCGTTAGCAGCACTAGCGCAGTTACCCCAAGCGCGTACAGATCGCTAGAAGGAGTGCACTTGCCATACATTTGTTCCGGTGGCGAATAGCCAAATTTACCAACGGCTGTAACCGCTTTTTGGATATCTTCGTTCTGGGTAACACTCTCTGATAGCGAGTCAGACATGGTGTTGTTTACCAGCCCAAAGTCAATCAAGATAGGCAGATTGCGATCGCGTGAATACATCACATTCTCAGGTGAAATATCACGGTGCATAACGTTGAGGCTGTGCAGATAGTCCAATACCCGCAGCATATGGGCCAGCCAAAAAACAACCTCACCTTCGGTAAACAGTTTTGACTTCTTTTTGCGACGCTGCAGCAGTTTTAGGTAGGTGACCCCATCAATATATTCTTGAACGATAAACAGCCGCTTTGCCTGGGTAAAGCAGGCCATAAATTTAGGAATTTGCGGATGGTCGATACTGTAAAGGGTCTTAGCCTCTCGCTGAAATAGCTCGATTGCTTTTTCTAGAAACTTATCTTGCTTTTGAACGGGGCGCAGTTCCTTGAGTACGCAGAGTTCGTTAAAGCGCTGGGTGTCTTCTACCAGATAAGAGTAGCCAAAGCCCCCTTGCCCCAACATCCGCTTGACCGTATAGCGACCCGCCACTCTAGTGCCTTCCGTCAGTACCGGAGACGCCGCTTTTCGAGCCGCTTTTTCTGCACTCTTACGCGGCCAATGTCTGGTTTTGTCTGGATCGTGATCTGACTGTTGAACCGGGGGCTTAGGGGCTGGGGCCGTTTTAGTACCTGCCACATTAATGTGATAGGCCGTAATGGGCTCTTGAATATTTTTTAGCTGGAGGGGACCAGCAAATTCGGCCTTAAGCGACAGACGCACTTTTACCAGGTCATAGATTAGTTGTGAGAGGCAAATGCCGCCAGGCTTAGCCTGGGTTTGCAAACGGGCAGCAATGTTAACGCTGTTGCCCATCACATCTGAATTATTAAAGAAGACATCGCCCATGTGAATGCCGATGCGATGCAGCAGGTTATTAGGCCCATCTTTTGTAGCTTTTGCAATCAGGGACTTTTGGATTGCGATCGCACAGTTCACGGCCTGGACTGCACTGACAAAATACATCAGCAACCCATCCCCTGTAGACTTAAGCACTTGCCCTTCAAATTCCTGACATTTCTCTGCCATCAGCTGCAGATCGTGCTGAATCAGCTTGAGGGTATTTTCCTCATCAACTGACATACGTGCACTAAACCCAACCGCATCAGTAACGACAATAGCGGCTAGTGTACGTTGTCCTCGGCTGGGGGTGGGAAGATCGCTGGACATAAGCTGAGGGGCGTTGCAAAAACGTTAAACTATCGAACCGCGCGCATTGTTTCAGAAGGCTACACACCATCAAGGTTTGACGGGTTAACTTATCAAGGGGCATTCAAACAACATCGCAACTCCATAACCTTCAGCCACAAGTTGAGTTTTTTCTGATAAAAGGCCCTGTGCCGCATAAGAAACCGTCTGTACGTGTAGCAAACTGTCAAATAATTCGTCGTATCGCCGTATATTTATGCATACAACTGTCTATAGAACGGACAGTAAGGGTAGCTGATTTAAATCACAAAGCTTAATCACATAGGTCCAGACAACAGCACTAACTTCATCTTGCTCCCCCATTTCCCAGTGTCCCTATTAGCGATAGCATTGAAAGATTGACGTTTTTTATTGACCCATTCAGTGCAAACAGCTACCCCACAAGGCACACAATCTATGGACACCGAAAACCTGATTCGAATTATCGACACCGCCTGGGAAAATCGCAGTTCGATCAATTCCAAAACATCAGGCGAAATCCGCGACGCAATTGAACACGTCATTAGCGGTCTCGATGGCGGTCAGTACCGTGTCACCCACAAATCAGGCGACGACTGGACCGTCAACCAATGGTTAAAAAAAGCCGTACTGATGTCCTTCCGTATCAATGATTCTACGGTCATTGCCAGTGGTCTAAAAGATGCTGCTATGGGCGATGCTCCCTGGTTTGATAAAGTTCCTTCCAAATTTTCTGGGTGGACCCAAGCTGACTATAGCCAGGCTGGGTTCCGCGCTGTGCCCAACTGTGTTGTGCGACGTGGCTCTTATGTTGCCAATAACGTTGTGCTGATGCCTAGCTTTGTCAATATCGGGGCCTATGTTGACAGCGGCACCATGGTGGATAGCTATGTTACCGGCGGCTCCTGTGCCCATTTCGGCAAAAACTGTCACCTCTCTGCGGGTGTTGTTATTGGTGGCGTTCTAGAACCTCTACAGGCTAACCCCGTCATCATCGAAGACAATGTGTTTGTCGGCGGTCAAAGCGAAGTCTCTGAAGGCGTCATTGTTAGAGAAGGTGCAGTACTGTCCATTGGCGTGTACTTGAGGCAGTCTACCAAAATTGTTAATCGCGCCACTGGCGAGATCACCTATGGTGAGATTCCTCCCTATTCTGTTGTTGTCCCTGGGGCGCTCCCCGGCAAGCCGTTAGCAGACGGCACACCTGGACCTAGCCTATACTGCAATGTGATCGTTAAGACTGTGGATGATAAAACCCGGTCCAAGACATCAATCAACGAGCTGTTACGGGATTAAAGTAGGTTGGGTTGAGCCCCACGAAACCCAACATTTTTAAGAGAATCGAGCCCTACGAAACCCAACATTTTTAAGAGAGTTGGGTTTCACTCGTTCAACCCAACCTATCAAATGTGCTGTTTTCCCTCTCTTTTATAGGAATTCCCATGTCTCTGTTGCCTTTCGACCAAAAGGAAGGATATCTGTGGCTCAACGGTGAAGCTGTTGTCTGGAAAGATGCCGCAATTCATCCTCTCACCCATGGACTCCACTACGCCAGCAGCGTTTTTGAAGGTGTGCGCATCTACAACGGCAAACCGTTTTTACTCACCGAACATATTGAGCGCTTACATCAGTCTGCCAAAATCCTTGGTTTCGAACTTCCTTACTCAACAGACGACATCATCACGGCAACCCATGACTTACTGACCAAAGCCCCGATTGACGTAGGCTATATTCGCCACTTTGCCTGGCGTGGTAGTGAGCGTCTACGCATTTATGCACCAGACACCTCCACCTGTGTAGGTATCGCGGCTTGGGCATTTCCCACCACACTGTTTAGCATCGAAACCAAGAAGCCCTTAAAACTCACTAGCAACATTACGTGGCGTAAGCCCGACCCAACAACAGCACCCACAATAAGCAAAGCAGCCTGTCTCTACCCGATCTGCTTTATGAGCAAGGATACAGCGGTCCAGCAAGGCTTCGATGATGCCCTCATGCTGGACTATCGAGGGCTATTAGCTGAGTCCACAGCGTCCAATGTGTTTCTGATTATGGACGGGGCCATACACACACCGATTCCAGACTGTTTCCTAAACGGGATTACGCGTCAAACCATTATTAAGCTAGCTAAGAAGCTGGATATACCAGTTTTTGAGCGTTACATTAAGCCAGAAGAACTAGCACAGGCCCAGGAGGTGTTTTTAACCGGAACGACCTGTGAAATTGAATCTGTTAGCCAAATTGATGATCAGCCGTTTAAACCCTTTGGACCAGTGACAATGCGTTTGATCGAGGCGTATAGGGATTTTGTAACGGAGCAAACTGCGGCAGGTGGTTAGTTGATTTTGTACAATGCTGGAAACGTTTGTAAGGGGAACATTCTGAATCTCGAAATAGCTTTCTTTATAGACTATCTCTCCTCTGAGTCTTAATCTCCCTCATCTCATTATTCTCCCGAAATCCCCATGACAACTAGCCTCTCCCTCAAAATTCCCATCTTCGAGCCTGTCAAAGTCACCCAAGAGCTTATCCGTCGCCCCAGCGTCACACCTGACCGAGAAGGGGGACTTGATGTCGTCCAGCATCACCTAGAACAGCTTGGCTTCACCTGCCACCGCATGACGTTTCACAATGAGCCCGGCAGCTACGAAGTCGATAATCTCTATGCTCGTTTGGGGACCGAGGAACCAAATCTAGCCTTTGCTGGCCATACCGATGTGGTACCTGAGGGAAACCGCGAACGTTGGGGAGATATTGATCCCTATGCAGGAGAGATTCGAGACGGTGTTTTATGGGGACGGGGCACTGTCGATATGAAAGCCGGTATCGGCTGTTTTATTGCAGCGGTTTCAACTTGGTTAGCCAAGAATAAAGACAGTTTTAGAGGTTCGTTTAGTTTTATCATCACTGGTGATGAAGAGCATGAAGCCATTAATGGCACTAAGCCAGTGATGAAGTGGCTAGAAAAAAGAGGAGAGAAGATTGATGCCTGTGTTGTGGGTGAACCAACCAACCCATTGGAAATGGGAGACTGTGTTCACATTGGACGACGGGGCAGCATCAACACATTTATCACAGTGAAGGGTAAACAGGGGCATGTAGCCTATCAGCGTAATGTGCTCAATCCAGTGCCTGCAGCAGTGGCGATGGTGACAGCACTCCAGAATCTAAAATTGGATGAGGGTAATGAGTGGTTTGAGCCATCTAACCTGGAGATGACCCAGTTTGAGACGGCAAAATGTGCAGAAAATGTGATCCCGGCAGAGGTAAAGCTGCGGTTCAATATTCGCTTTAATGATGAACAAACTGGAGACGGACTACAGCAGCTAATTCGTGAAACGGTTGATCCCGTTGCCCGTGAGCATGGTACTGAGTACGATATTCGCTTTCGCGTCAGTGGTGAAGCGTTTCGCACCAATCCAGAAGACAGTTTTGTTGCATTGGTACAAGATGCGGTTGAAGAGATTGCCAACCGTCGTCCAAGACTCAGCACAGAGGGCGGAATCACTGATGCCCGCTACCTTGTGCCCCACTGTGTAACGGTGGAATATGGGCCATTAGATAACACTATGCATCAAATTGGTGAGCATATTCCCATCGCTCATATTTATGAGCTACACCATGTCTACGAGCGGATTATTGACAAGTTTTTTGAGGGCTGAGAAATACAGCAATCGATATACTTCAATACCTCTCAGGCTTTAGCTTTCCACCAGTGGCATAGCTAGAGACAGCTATCTTATGATAAGAAGCAGCTCATTTTTGATTGAGGCAATGCCAATGACAGTAGCAACGGCTCCCCCAATCCCTGAAGAAAACTGCCTACTTTTCAAGGGCCTGACTTGGCGCGAATTCAAAGCGGTGGAGCAGCTCCTTGATCAACCAGGGTATCGAATTTCGTTTCTAGATGGCACCTTAGAGATACAGCAAATGCCTGGGGAACCCCATGAAACTATCAAAAAGCGAATTGCAGCATTACTGGAACTATACTTGCTGATGGCTGGGTTTGACTTTAAGCCAACTGGCTCTATGACATTAGAAAACGAAGCCAGAGATGGATTTAGATTTGTTTTGTCGCTGTATTCTCATCGACAATCACGTTGAAGCCCTCAAAACCCTTCAGGCAGGTTTATCAGCCTAGGGCAGAAGATGCCTATAGTCTTTCGCCTTTGAATCTCATCTTGACACCATGGGCTGGAGCTAGGGTTACACCTCGTCTTTTGGGAACTTCAGGTGTTTTATCTACCCACTCCAGCTGATAACGTGACACTATTGTTGCCAACACTAGTTTCATCTCAAACTGGGCTAACACCTCACCAATACACCGCCGAACTCCGCCACCAAAAGGGAGAAACTCATAGCTCGAAAATTGTCGCTCTAAGAATCTCTCGGGCTTAAACGATTTTGACTCTGGATAGAGATCAGGGCGATGGTGAGTGAGATAAATTGCCCCATACAGGCGTGTGCCCGGTTTCAAGTCATATCCCATCAACGTCATGGGGGCAGTCACCTCGCGGGGAACTGTTAGGCTGGCAATGGGATACAACCGCAGCGTTTCATTACACACAGCCGTGAGATAGGGTAATTTTGTAATCTCAATAGGGTCGGGGGATGCCCCTAGGCTGTCTAGCTCATCCACTAAAGCTTGATAAATTTGTGGGTCTTGATAAATCCAGTACAGCGCCCAGGAAATGGCGCTGGCAGTTGTTTCATGACCGGCTACTAGCATGGTCAGCAGCTCATCGTGGAGTTCGGCGTCGGCCATCGGCTGCCCGGCTTCATCCCGTGCGGCGATCAATAGGCTGAGGATATCGTTTTTATTAGTGGTATCTTGGGCTCTGCGATCGCAAATCTCAGCCAGCAACAGCTCACTAACCTGACTGCGCACAGACTGGAAATGTCCCCATGGACTGTGGGGTCCCCAATCAATCCGCAATGCGGGGAAAAATAAAGCACCCGACACCAGAATATTTTGAAAACAGTCGGTAAATTCAACAATTGAAGCCTTGAGCTGATCAAATCGAGAGCCATCGCTGAGGCCAAATACTACCTTGAGAATGACGTCTAGCGAAATCGTTTGCATTAGCGATCGCGCTAAAAAAGAATCTCCGATTGATAGCCTCTGCATCTCCTGTTCAGTCAGATTAAGGATTAGCCGACCATATTGAGGAATCTGTTCTCGATGAAACGGTGGCATCAATAACCTACGTTCTCGTCGGTGTCGTGCCCCCTCTAAACAAAAGATTGAGCGGTTGCCCACAATGGGCTGCAATAATGCATTTGGTGGAGCCGTAATGCATCTGTCGCTGGAGAAAATCTGTTGAATACCTTTGGGGTGACTGACAAATAAAACAGTCTCATGATTACCAATGACCGGCGCATTAAAAATATCGCCATTCTGCTGTGCTCCCTGCTCCATGTAGTCTAAAGGCTTGGTTGTGTAATGCAGCATTTGCAACCAGCGGGGAGCCGTCGAGGCTTGGGGAATTGAGACAGTAGACATGACAATACACCCAGAATCATCTCTACTACTCTAAACCCTGTCTACATCTAGAACAGGCGGATTACCCATTACGATTCTGATAAACGCTTGACCTTGGCCCCAGCCAAGCGCTGGTGGATTTCTGCAAGACGTTTGGGAATCACATCCTGATGAGGGCTATGCTGCAAACAGCGGCTTAAGTCTAAAGCGGCTAGGTGGTCAGCACGGGCACCAGGGAACCAGTGGCTGCCACCCCCCAGCAGATTGTAGCGGGCCGCTGCGTACTCAGTCATATCAAAGGCATCCATCAGGTTACCAAGCCAGAGCACAATCGGGATATTGAGGTTACCGGGGGTATCAGCAGGTTTAGGTAACCCCACATCCCAAGTTTTATACCAGGTTTCACCAAGAGATGAGATCGCACTCTCCTCCAGCTTTTTCAAAATGGGTGGCAACACGTCATCCACTTGATCTATCAGCGGCAATACCTTTATATGCTCATCAAAGTCGCTAGGCTTAGCCGCCCCCAAACTTAACGTATGCACCTGAGAATAGTCTAGGCAAAACAGGGCGTTAAACACCATGGGGCTCAAGGGTGAACACAGATCCCCCAGCTTTGGCGGTGGTGCATAGAGATGCCCCCCCTTGTCTGATGGGCTAATAATAAATACACCTACATCATTGTTTTGAGCCGCTTCAATCGCAGGCCAATTATTTTGAAAAATGTAGTACCAGTGCAAGTTCATATAGTCGAACTGACCGGTATTCACAGTGTCCACAATAACGTCCGTCGGACCATGGGTAGAAAAACCCACATAGCGCACACGTCCCTGTCGCTGCAGCTCACGCACAATATCCATACAGCCGCCCGGTCGCAGGGTCCAGTCTAGTAGTTCATGGGTATTGATACCGTGGATACCCAACAGGTCTACATAGTCTAGCTGCAGGTTTTTAATGGACTTATTAAATGTGGCAAGAAATTCTTTAGGGTTCTGACGAGGAGTCACCTTAGTTTGAACAATGATGCGATCGCGATCAAACGTCGGCAGTACCTTACCCAGCTGAATTTCAGAGGTGCCATAGCCGCGAGCGGTTTCAATATGATTGATACCTAGCTCAACCGCCCGGTGAATTGTAGCGTCTAAATTTTCTTGATTTTTAGCCGGAATTACCCATTGCGGCACATCTTTCCAAGAATGCTGATACCGCATGCCACCGCAAGAAAACACTGGCATTTGTAGTTCTGTGCGTCCAAATCGACGATATTGCATTTGTTGGCTGTGACATTGTTCTTTGATTAGTATGCAAGATTTAAGTCGATTCTGCCTGATGGCTAGTTTTGGCTGTTTGAGGGTCATTGGCAAACAGCAGAACCAGTTGCGTGGGGCTCCTCCGAGTGCCCCACACCCCAATGGGCAGGGCGGGATGCCGCCCTACGACCCTCATAAAAATAACTGCATTGTCCTAGTTTGCAAGTAAAGGAAGTAGTCGGTGTTGTGAGTTTTAATTTTCTGTGACGTGTCACAGAAAATTAAAAAAACATAGATTGTCTATCTCCACTCTCAGATAGATTTTTCCTTATCCGACCTTTTCAGTTATGAGATTTTTAGGAGAAAGAAGATAACTTCTCTTTTACGGTGTGGAGCGAATGCGGAGCAGCGTAACCACCTCTCCGATCGCTAGTGAAACTACCTTGAGCCAAGCTTCAACCAACCTCTAGTGCGAGGGGCGTGGGGACGTCGAGGTCCCCACCTCCGGCGGGTAAACCCCAGTAGGCCTAAGTGGGATAGCTTAGGTTCTTCCGAAAAAGGGGAAAGTCCTGAGCAACCCACTCCGCCGCTATTTACAACCCCTAGAAATCAACTTCAAAACAACCTACATTGTCCGAACTGAGGCTTTCCCATCAATCACCTCACCAATCAAAACCTCATCGGCCAACCCAACAAATATACCATTCTCCAAAACACCTGGAATATTGTTGATAGTCTTCTCCAACTCAACAGGATTATCAATCCCAGTAAACTTCACATCCAGCACCATGTTGCCTTGATCCGTAATCACCGGGCCATCCTTATTCACACCCATGCGCTGCTCAGGAGTCCCACCCAGCGCTGCCAGTGCACGAGTTACAGGCGCCACCGCCATCGGTAATACTTCAACGGGTAATGCAAACGTAGACCCTAGTTTGTCAACTAGCTTAGAGCTATCAACCACAACCACAAAACGCTCTGCTAGACCATCCACAACCTTCTCGCGAGTGTGTGCAGCTCCCCCACCCTTAATTAGGTTTTGCTGAGGATCAACCTCATCCGCACCATCAACAGCAATATCAATGCGAGGGGCCTCATCTAATGTAGTGAGTGGAATACCATGTTTTTTAGCCAACACTGATGCCTGGAAGGAAGTCGGAATACCAACAACGTCCGTAATTTCGCCAGCTGCCAGACGCTCACCAATAAACTGAATTGCAAATGCAGTGGTAGAGCCCGTACCCAAACCCACAATCGATCCAGATTTTACTTGAGCAGCAGCGGCGCGACCCACTTCTTGCTTCATTAACTTAACTGGGTCCATATCTCCCATGATGTGATAACTCCTCTAATCGTCCTTTAAGAAACAAAAGTATTGCTGAGGGTTAATCTAAACCAATCTGAAACAGACCGACAGCTATCGTTATGGACAACTCATCGTTCAATCAGCAGCAGCTCATCTTTGGGATCTAGCATGACGGAAATCGGGTCGGCTGCATAGACAGCGGGTGCTAGATCAAGCAATTGCTTACACCTATGCATAGAAAGCAGATGCTGGATCAAGCAATTGCTCACACCTACCAACTATTGAAAGATGTCAAAAATTATACCCATACCTCTACATAGTCTCTAAATTTAGAAATTCTCCAGATTGATGCTTACTGACTAGTAAGTTGTCTTAAAACCATACCTACAGACATTTACAGACTATGACAGTTTAGGTTTTGGTCATACGGAGTCACGTTAGCGTCTATGTAGTTGCACCTAACACATAGGATGTAGCATTATGTCTTTTTTATCTCGCCCCCCTTTTATTCCGCGTAGAGCCCTACGCTGGCTGTTAGCTCCCCTAGCTTGTTTGCTAGTAATCGTGCCGTCCTACGCCATGGCTCAGGAGCTCACCGTGGGTCAAAGGATCTTTAATATGGAGCTTAGGCTGGAGTCGGAATATGAAACCTATTTTGGTGAAGATCTAGCTCAGGTGACACAGCCACCAGAAGAAATTGCGGCCACCCTAGCGCGTTTGGCTACAGAAACAGCCACCACACCGGCTGTCCTGTGGGCCACTCCTCGCACTGATCATTTACATGTGGTCCTGATTACGCCCAATGGTGAACCCATTGTGCGTGATTTGTATGATGTCCCCAGAGAAGTGTTAGATCAGACCACAGCTCAGTTTCAACGTCATATTAGACGCCCCTCAGGCAATGCTTACATGCCTGCAGCGCGTAAACTACACGACTGGATAATTGGGCCCTTTGAGGAGGAATTTCTCAAGCCAGCTGGCATTGATACTCTACTAGTTTGTTCTAGCGATGGTTTGCGCGGTATTGCTTTACCGGCCTTACATGATGGCAAACAGTTTTTGGTTGAAAAATACAATATCACTCTTATTCCAGCATTTAATCTGATCGATACTAATTACGAACCGATTGAGCCAGGCAGCTTCTTGGCAATGGGGGCATCAGAATTTACAGACCTATCTCCGCTACCGGCGGTACCTGTTGAGCTATCAAATATTTCTTGGCAGCTAAGGTCAGCAATGAGTAGCGAGCAGAGCTGGCAGGGTCGCTCGCTACTCAACCAAAGCTTTACTCTAGAGAACTTCAACACCCTGTTGAGTCGTAAGTCTTACGATATTGTTCACCTGGCTACCCATGCGGAGTTTAAGCCCGGTCGACCAGAAAATTCCTACATTCAGCTATGGGACCAGCAGCTCACATTAGAAGATGTAGATAATTTAGACTGGCAGCTGCCCAACTTAGAACTATTAGTGCTGAGTGCCTGTGAAACTGCCGTAGGTGACAGCGATGCCGAATTAGGGTTCGCTGGGCTGGCGCTTAGAGCTGGCGTAAAGTCAGCTGTAGCTAGCCTCTGGGATGTCAGCGATGTGGGCACTCTCGCCTTGATGAGTGAGTTTTATCACCAGATTCCTCAAGCAACAACTAAAGCAGAAGCACTACGTCAGGCACAGCTGAATCTACTGAACGATCAAACAAATGCTGTGGACCTAAGCCGAGTTCAAAAGTCCTTAGGGACAAATAGTCAGGCGTTAGAAAATTCTCTCTCCCATCCGTTTTATTGGGCTGGTTTCTCGATGATTAGTAGTCCTTGGTAGTGTTGGTGTTGAGCTGTTTACTCCCATTCTGGTGTGGCGATTACCCAATCGCCAGCAAACTGTCTAGAGCGCCTGTGCGATTAGGGTATGTTTTTGGCACCATAGACCCGCTACCATAGCCATTAGCAGTGCTGATTGCTACATAGCGATCGCAATCTTAAAACCTACCCTAATTCTTTCGATGGCTTTTCGAGCAACCCTTGTCGCCTTTATTGTTATGTGTTTTGGACTGATAGCCGCCCCAGCACATGCAATGACACCTTTGGGCGTATCTGACCTGGCCTATAGTGAATGTCCAGCCGAATATGCCGAGGGCATTGTGGATTCAGGTAGCCTGGGTAAGGCTACTTGCTATCTGGTTACAGGCACACTAACAAATAACTCTGGCAAACCTATTCTCAATGCCGATATTTTTGGCCGCATCTACGATAAAAACAACAATCCAGTGATGCAAAATCGAGGTCGACTCGGGGGTGTTGACTACGTGCCTCCCGGTGAAAGTGACTTCAACATTCGTGTATCGGTTGCTGCCAATCAGCCGCCACCGTTAAAGCTCAAAAACTTTAAGGCATCCGGATTTGTAGGTAAAGTTCGTCGTCAGGGCCGGATAGATTAAGGGCTAAAAAACAAACGGGAGGGAGGTGCGATCGCACCTCCCTCCCGTTTATGAAGCTCTAAGTATCAAACGTTTAGAAACTGGAATAAGCCATGTAACCACTTGCACCGAGCGCATAGGTCGCCTGCACCAAGGCACTACGAACAAACTGCAGCACAATAAACGCCAAGATAGCAGAGAAATCAATCCCACCTAGGGGAGGAATTACTGACCGAAATAGGTTTAAGTACGGATCAGTAATCTGACTGAGTGCAGATAGGAGGGGGATTCCCCAATCAAGGTTAGGCAGCCAGGTTAGCAGCACCCGTATCAAGAGCAGAGCTAGATAAATACTGATGAACTGAGCTAATGCTGCAGGAATGACTTGAAGCATAGGTATCCTACCTTGTAGAAAATCAGAGAATAACTTTGGTGTTTAGTGTAACCGATGGTTTCTACAACCTAAAGCGATCTTTAGGTTATGTATAGTCTGAGTTTAAGGGATTGCGTTGAGTAGAGTGGAGTGTTGAAATCCGAAATCTAACCTATCGGCTATCCAGTAATAGCCAGAGTACAGTTAGGCTACGAGTCCATGGTGGATGTTTCGTAGTCCGCTGCTCGACCGTTAGAACCACCCAACTGCTGACGGACTTCTTCAATCGCCGCATTAAGCTCAGAGATCTTATCTTCTAACCCACGGCGAGCAATTTCCATACGCTCGTCGTTGCTCATGTCAGCCAAATTCTGTCGGATATCCTCCGATAGCTGACTGAGGCTTCCATTATCCTCAGATGATGCGCGATTGAGTCGGTTTGTTGCCAAGACTCCAGCAACACCTCCAACCACCCCACCCAGCAGGGCTCCTAAAAAAAATCCACCAGTAAAGTTACCTGACTGACTCATGATGTGCAGTGATTAATTAGTACCAAACGTGCGATCCCCAGCATCCCCTAACCCTGGCACAATAAAACCGTTTTCATCCAGACCTTCATCGATGATGCCTGCATAAATTACGAGCTGCGGATACGCTGCAGCAAGTTTTTGCAGCGCGGGAGGAGCTGTTACTACTGAGACATCCCTATCGAGAGACGTATCTACACCGCGACTTACCATCTCTGCCATCGTGGCCATCATTGAACCGCCCGTTGCCAACATTGGCTCACTAATCAAGATACGTGTAGCCGGATCAATCTGAGCTGGCAGCTTATTCAAGTAACAGCTGGCGGCTAGGGTTTCTTCATTGCGAACAAAGCCAAGATGATAGACAGATGCGGTGGGTAATGCCGCTTGACCCCCTTCCATTAAAGCTAATCCTGCCCGCAAAATAGGAATCACCATCAGCGGCATATCAGGATTGATAAATGTAGCAGGACAGGGTGCTAAAGGTGTTTCTATGGTGGCATCTACGGTCGGTAACAAATCATTACGAATTGCTTCGTAGGTTAACCAGCGACCCATTTCGGTCATAGCACTTCGAAATACAGCAGACGGTGTATTTACGTCCCGTAATACACCGAGCCAATGCTTGATTAATGGGTGAGGGGGAACATGAATCCGTAGCTGCATTGCCATGGGGGGATGCCAGAAAAACAGTAAATGTAGGCTAAAATCTGCCCAATCATACGTCTTCAATAGCTATGCGTCTAGGGTCAGGGATATAGCGATTGCTGATCTAGAAGATAAACAGTTTGAAGCTGTTGAACGACCTCTCACAAGCCATTCCGAGGAACGGCATACAGCTACCGGCCTCGTAGCAAATGCTTAACGGTTTCCACCATTTCCGCCGGGCGAAACGGCTTGGCAATATAGGCATCGGCTCCCTGCTTCATGCCCCAATAGCGATCAAATTCTTCGTTTTTAGATGAGCAGATGATGACAGGCACATTTTTAGTTGGGCCATTAGTCTTGACCCACCGACACAGCTCATAGCCGTTCATATTGGGCATGACAATATCGAGAACCACAAGATCAGGGGGTTTCGACACAATCATGTCCTTGGCTTTTTCTCCATCTTCGGCTTCCAAAACAGTCATACCCGCTTTGATCAGGAGACCAGAAATCATCTCCCGTAGGGTTGAGCTGTCATCCACAATCAAAACCGTGGTCATAATGCAGGGAATAGGTAGAGTTCCTTAAGTGTTAGTGAGCCCATATTTGCAGGATAGATTAAACGTGACCAGCTAATAATACGGATTCGGTTGATTTGAGGCAATAATTTTGGCTACAAGCCTATGACTCCAGGGCTAACTAAAGGGGAGTAACGGCAACTGTAAGCTCCTATCCCTATCGTATTAAGTATACGAATAAAGATTAGAAGCGTCCGCTGAGTCAAATGGCGTATTATTTACAGCTCGTCTAACAGGTTTAGCAAGGGTTTTGGCTGCAGCTTATCTTTAAACCAAATCACTTTGGCGGGGACGTTTTTGACATCAATACCTGCTTTTGCTAAGTTCAATCGCTCCGAAATGGCCAAAATTAAATTTTGACGGTCTGATTTTTGGACTTGAGCAAACTTTTTGCGTAGATAGTCTGGTCGCCAGTATCCGACGATTTCTAGTAGATAGACCCGACCATCAGGATGAACTAGACGAAAATCAGGAATCATAACGCTGCCGGGAATTGGAATCAGCTCAACCTCTCGTTCTAGCTGCCACTGAGTCTTCCCTTTTTGCACCAATCCATTCCACCGTTCAGCAAAGGCAGATTCAACCATGCTGTCATAGGGTTTACCGGGTGGGTAATGGCTGACTAAATCGCAGTCTGAGTCAAGGGTGTAGCTTTTTTCAGATAGGGCTTTGGTGTAGCTGTCTTTCCACTGCAGGGCGGCATTGAGGTGCCAGCGGGTCACGTGCAAAATGGCGGGCACCAGCTTAGCGATATCTAGCCCATAGCGAGTGCTGGCCTTAAATAAACTGGCCGGTCCGTCGATGGTAACGGTAAACCCCTGATCGGCTTCTCCCTCGATATAGGTCATTAATCGAAACAGCTTGAGGTAGCGAAACATCAGCTTATACTCACCAGGGTCGTTGCGGTGCAGGTTTAAGACCACATGGCTGGCTCGGTAAAAAATACCCTGGACCTGGGACAGGTTATAGCGATGAATCAGGGCCTCGGGTGGGGGGGCATCAAACTGGGTAAGAATACGATTTTCTTTGAGGTCGGCATACAGCCCCTGCTGAATATGAGTTGGTTCTACATCTTTATTAAGTTCTTGGGTCAGCTGTCCTGCCAGGGTGTCTAGATGCTGCTTAGCCACCGTTGGTGATGGCGCACTGACGGCCGCAAGGGCAAACACCCGCTGACGCAGTTCTTGGGGTTCTAAAGGACTGACAATCTCAAAGGTGCTAAAGCTGCTGCGCAGAATATGGGCCAGACCGCGTTTAATCCGATAATCGGTGTCTTCGCCTTCTAGTGTCTGCAGTTTTTGGTTGAGACTGCCCTGGGTGTCACCGACTGTAGCTTGAAAGAGAGAAACAAGATTGGTTGCGATCGCAAGCCACTCGTCACTCAACGGCAGCTGTTTCGCATCAATAGAATCACCCCGAGGGCGATGAATCAACAGATCAGAAGGAAGCATCTTCCTAAGATAGAAGCTATATAGTTAACTAAGACCCAATTTAATGTTGAGTTTTGAATTTTGTAGAGCTTTGCTCTTCTCGAAGAGTATTTTGAGTTGAATAGTCTTAAATACCGTCTTGGTAAGGAAAATCTCAGCCCAAAAAACTAAGAATTCAAAACTCAAAACTCAAAACTCCCCCACTCTCCAGCCCTTGATCCAGTCCGAAACCCTAGACCTTTTAGAATGGCCCCGTTTATGTCAGCAGTGGGCCACCTTCGCCGCCACTAAGTTAGGTGCCCTCGCTGCTCGCCACGGGCGTATCCCTGAGCATCAAAGTGAGAGCGAGCGGCTGTTGGCTCAAACCCGTGAAGCCTACCTGCTAGAAGATAAAGCGCCGCTAAATTTTCGCGGTGTGCAAGATATGGGTGATGCCCTGGAACGAGCAAAACGTCAGGGCATTCTGTCTGGAGAGGAGCTGCTGGAAATCGCGACCACCCTGGCAGGTGCACGTCAGCTACGTCGTACCATTGATGCCCAAGAAGAAGAGGATTTTCCAGTTCTGCAGGCATTGGTAGCCCAGCTGCGGACATATCCAGACTTAGAAAAAGAAATTCACCACTGTATTGATGATCGCGGTAAGGTCACTGACCGAGCCAACCCTAAACTGGCGGGTATTCGTAAAAGTATCAAAACCACCCACGACCAGCTCCATGCCAAGCTGCAGCGCATCATGCAGCGGAGTGCTGGCGCTATGCAAGAAATCCTAATTACCCCGCGGGCAGGACGGTTTGAAGTCCCCGTTAAAGCACCGCAAAAAGACTCGATTCCGGGGATTGTCCATGACGTCTCCACCAGTGGTGCCACTCTGTATGTAGAACCCCAGAGCGTGGTGGAGTTTGGCAACCGATTGCGCCAGTTAGAACGCCAGGAAATCCGCGAGGAAGAACTGGTCCGTCAGCGTTTGAGCGGCCAGATTGCTGAGGGCAGCGCCGATCTCGAACAGCTGATGGCCATCGTTACCACTCTGGACCTGGCAACGGCCCGTGCCCGCTATTCTCTATGGTTAGAGGCTAATCCGCCTCGATTTAGTCAGCCTAACGAGCGCACCGTGCTACGACAGCTACGGCATCCCATTTTGGTATGGCAGCAGCGTCATGAAGAGGGTCCGACAGTCGTGCCTACCGATATCACCATGCGTCCAGATATTCGGGTGGTGGCGATTACGGGGCCATATACGGGGTGTATGACCGTCACCTTAATAACCTTGGGGCTGGCGTCTTTGATGGCCAAGGTAGGTCTGTTTGTTCCGGCCCGTGAACCGGTGGAGCTGCCCTGGTTTGATCAAATATTGGCCGATATCGGGGATGAACAATCCATTGAGCAAAGCCTATCGACGTTTTCGGGACATATTCGGCGGATTGGCCGGATTTTGGATGCGATTGGTGCGGGTGCTGGGGTTGAAGACCAGGCTTCGGTGGTCGGTGCTACGGGAGATAATTCTTTGGTGCTGTTGGATGAGGTGGGGGCAGGCACCGACCCGACGGAAGGAAGTGCGCTTGCGATCGCACTTCTGCAGCATCTTGCCAATCACACCCGGCTGACTGTGGCCACTACCCACTTTGGCGAACTTAAAGCCCTCAAATATCAGGATGAGCGCTTTGAAAATGCTTCTGTAGAGTTTGATGACGTTAGTCTGTCGCCCACCTATCGACTGTTGTGGGGCATTCCCGGCCGCTCTAACGCCCTCACCATTGCGCGACGGCTAGGGTTAAATCCGGCGGTTGTGAATACGGCCCAAGGCTATGTCGGGGTGAGTAAACAAGACGACGTTAACCAGGTCATTGCCGGTCTTGAAGCACAACGCAAACGACAGGAAGAACAGGCCGAGCAGGCGGCAAATATTGACACCCAGGCAGAGGCACTCAAGGCAGAGATTGAGCGAAAGGCAGCGGCCATCAAAGATTGGGAACTTAATCAAAAACTGGAGCAAGAAAAAGCGATCCAGGCAGCGGTGGCGGAGGCAAAGGCTGAAATTGCCACCGTCATTCGTCAGCTGCAAAAGGGCACTCCCACAGCCCAGGCGGCTCAAAAAGCAACAGAGGTGGTGGAAGCCATTGCAGAACAACAGCCAGCGGCCCCTAAAGGGAAACACCCAGCGAAAAAACCCGTTACCAACTACAAACCTAATCTGGGTGAAAAAGTACGGCTGATTGGGCTGGGGGGGCAAACGGCTGAAGTCGTTGATGAACCCGATAGTGATGGCAAAGTCGCCGTACGGTTTGGTCTCATGAAAACCGTGGTTGATCTTAGCGACATCGAGTCTCTCTCGGGGCAAAAGGCCGCCACCAAAACACCGGACGAAAAGCCTACTGAAAAACGGCGAACGGTCAAAGTGGTTAAAAAAGAACCGACTGCCCCGGCGGTACGCACCTCTAAAAACACTATCGACATTAGGGGTATGCGTGTCGCTGAAGCCGAAGCTGATCTAGAAAATTTTATTGCAAAATCCGCTGGCCCCATCTGGATTATTCACGGCCATGGCACTGGCAAACTCAAACGGGGTGTACGAGAGTTTCTCAAGCGCCATCCTCAGGTACGGAGTTTTGAGAACGCTGAACAAGCCGATGGTGGTACTGGTGTAACAGTTGCTCAGGTTTGAGCGTACAGTCGCTCAGGTTCTCTGCGATTTATTACCCCTCAATCAGCTCACGTACCGGCTATGCTAACTGTGGATTTATAGTTGCAGAAGAATTACGTCTACATGACCATCCCGACGGTTGAGCAAGGGCGCGTTAGTACGGCTCGCAAATCGCTTTGGCTAGCCGCCATTAAACCTCCTATGTACAGCGTTGCCGTTATGCCTATTTTGGTTGGCAGTTTGCTGGCGTATAGAGAAACAGGGGTTTTAGAAACCCGCATTCTATCGATCTTTTTGCTGTCGGCGGTGCTGCTGCTGGTTTGGGAAAATCTGAGTAATGATGTTTACGACGCGGATACCGGCATTGATAAAAACAAACACCATTCCCTTGTCAATCTGACCCAAAATCAATCTCTGATCTTTTGGCTCGGTAACCTAAGTTTGACGCTGGGTATTGCAGGGGTGGTTGCGATCGCACTGCTACAGCAAGACGCGACTGTCCTAGTGTTGATTTTGATCTGCTGCATCCTGGGCTACCTCTATCAAGGGCCGCCGTTTCGTTTAGGCTACCAGGGGCTGGGGGAACCACTGTGCTTTATCAGTTTTAGCATTGGCGTAGGGGCAGCCTACTACGCCCAGACTCAAACATTTTCATGGGGCTGCTGGGGATTGGGAGCCATCGTTGGTATGGCGACCACATTAGTGTTATTTTGCTCTCACTTTCATCAAGTGAGCGATGACATCGCTGCGGGGAAGCGTTCCCCCATTGTTCGGTTGGGTACCGAGGGGGGTGCACGACTCTTACCGTGGCTCTGTGGCAGCATCTTTGCGATTTTAGCGGGTGGGTTACTAACGGGGCTATTTCCCCCAGGCTTAACTCTGGTCTTTGCCAGTGCCCCCTTTACATTCCAGCTTTGTGGTCATGTTGAGCGCTATCACAATCAACCCAAGTTGGTACAAAATGCTAAGTTCGTAGCCATCCGTTTTCAGTTCTGCTGTGGAATACTCATATGTCTGGGGTTGCTGCTGCCGATTTCCCTTAGAGCGTCTTAAATAATTATCCCTTCACCCCATTTTTGAGCGGCCTGTGTCAGAGTCTGCAACCATGTCCTATCGGTTCGAGTTTCGTCCCTACCACCGTCGGTTTCGACAACCGGTACGCACCCATCATGGTGATTGGCAGGTACGTCAGGGGCTGATCCTCAAACTAACTGACGAAGATGGCCGGACGGGCTTTGGTGAAGTCGCACCGCTACCCTGGTTTGGGTCGGAAACGTTTGAGCAGGCACTGAATTTCTGTCAACAGCTACCCTCCCAGCTGTCTGACCATGTAGTTCCCTCGTTGCTACCCACACTGCCGGCGTGTCAGTTTGGCCTAGAGTCGGTCTTTAGTAGCCTGGAGCGTAAGCTACAACCCATTGAGCTACCCAATGCTCAGTGTGGTGTGCTGCTGGCTAGGGGGTCTCAGTCTTTAGAGCAGTGGCAGGGGCTGTGGCAGCAGGGCTACCGAGTGTTTAAGTGCAAAATCGGTGTAGGCCCAATCGCCGAAGAAATGGAGTGGCTAGATCAGCTCCTGGGTCAACTGGCTTTGGGGGCAAAGCTGCGTCTAGACGCCAACGGTGGTCTAAATGAGCTGGCAGCAAGACAGTGGTTAGATTGGTGCGATCGCAACGATCAGCGGATTGAGTTTCTAGAACAGCCCCTGCCGCCAAACGCCTTTGATACACTAATGCGGCTTAGCTATCGCTATCACACCCCCATCGCCCTGGATGAATCCATTGCCAGTCTGGAGCAGCTGAAAGCGCATTTTCATCGAGGTTGGGATGGTATTTACATCATCAAAGCAGCAATTATGGGCTCTCCCCAGCGGCTGCAGCATTTTTACCACAAATACCCCATTGACCTGGTGATTTCATCGGTCTTTGAAACCTCTGTTGGTCGCCAGGCCCTCATTCGTCTGGCCATAGATCTGGCCATGGCCTATCCCGATATTCCCCACCGCGCCCTGGGCTTAGGCACCCAGCAATGGTTTACCAACGATGGTCTGAGCCAAACCGACTGGCAACAGCTATGGCAGCGGTTAGGGTGATTTTGGCGCTGGGTCACACATGAACAACACCACAGGGGCGTCCGATTATCCTCATCCCCAAGACATTTGGCATACCCTGGATGAACCCTGGTGTAGCAAGGTTCAAGAGATCTCGCCAGGTGCGGTTGTGCTGATAAATGAAGCTGAGCCGCAACGCTTTTTGACATACCTGTGGAGCGGTTTGTTAACAAACGCCGCCCTGATTTTGGCAAACCCCAGCTGGCAACAGCGAGAATGGCAGCAAGTTGCGGAGCAGCTGCAGCCTGATATCGTGCTTGGCCAACCTCCTCCTGTCTCGTTTGCCCGTAGTCACCAACCTAAGGCAGGCCAGATTCTCATTGCCACAGGGGGGACTTCAGGGAAAATCAAATTTGTTGTTCATACCTGGCAGACTTTGATGGCAGCAGCCCAAGGGTTTCTAGACCACTTTGAGCAACAGCCTGTTAACAGACAGCCCGTTAACAGACAGCCCGTTAACAGCTACTGCGTACTACCGCTGTACCACGTTAGCGGTCTGATGCAGGCCATGCGAGTCTGGCTCTCAGGTGGCCGGTTAGTCACCCAGTCATTCAAACAGTTAGAGAGCGGTCAACGATTGGTTACACCAGACCAGACCTGGTTTATTTCTCTGGTGCCCACACAGCTGCAGCGGCTGTTAAAAACTGACAGCGCCAGCACCTGGCTCTCGCAGTTTCGGGCTATTTTGTTGGGTGGAGCCCCTGCCTGGCCAAGTCTGCTAGCACAGGCAGCTGAGCTACCCATCGCCCTGACCTATGGCATGAGTGAAACAGCGGCCCAAGTAGCTACCCTGTTTCCCAGAGACTTTCGACTGGGTGTCTACAGTAATGGTCCACCGCTGCCCCACGTCATGCTGGCAGTTCACAACCCAACGTCGTTGCACCCGCTGCCCACCAACACTGTTGGCAGAATCGCTTTACAGTCACCTTCTTTGGGTCTAGGCTATTGGCCAAATATGCAGCTTGCTCAAACCCAGAGCTGGTTTTACCCAGACGATTTAGGGTATTTGGACGAGCAAGGCCATCTACATGTGGTGGGGCGCAGTAGCCAAAAAATTATTACCGGGGGTGAGAATGTCTTCCCAACAGAAGTCGAGGCGGCACTATTAACCACAGGGCTGGTGCAGGATGCCTGTGTTGTGGGCATCCCGGACCCAGTATGGGGGCAGACGGTGGCAGCCCTCTATGTCCCGACCGTAACGGCTACTCCACAGCAGCTAAAAACGGCTCTAAACCCGTTACTTAGCGCCTACAAACATCCTAAACAATGGCGACAGGTTAACCAAATTCCCCGTAATCACCAGGGCAAAGTCAATCATTCCCAGGCGGTGGCATGGCTGGTCCAAGCCACTGAGCCAGCTCAGAGCTCAGCGGCTGACGCTGACGGCTAACGCTGTCAATACAGACGTGGCGCGTGAGGGCAGTTGCTACGGTTTTCTCCTCAGCATTACTGAGACGATAGCGAATTTCAAAGTTAGCGCTATCTAGGGTATGGGGAGTAAGTGCGATCGCAACCTGATCACCACAGTACAGCGGTCGCCGAAAATCAACAGAAGCGTGTACTACAGGCACCGCCAATGTCGCACCACCAAAAAATAAGCGAACATCAATGCCCGCATCAGCTAAGGCCGCCTCATAGGCTTCATGACACAGGCTCAAAATATTAGCAAAGTACACCACACCGGCTGCATCGGTTTCGTGGAAACGAATAACACGGCGATAGGCGCTACTGGGCATGGGGTTGAGCTGGACGGAACGGTGCATCCTTAACTAGGGTCTCACTCTTAAGCCCGTTGGGCAAAGCCGCCTGCGCTGCAGATGCATGAGCACTAGGCATGATGTTCAACGCCTGTAGTGGATTGCCAGCCATCCGGTTGTTGAGGTTTGCCAAGGCATAACGCAGCACGTCGTTAGGATTAATGGCCGTCCATCCCTGACTGGTCAGCTGACGTAGCTCGAAGTGCAAATGTGGGCCAGTGGAGTTACCAGTAGAGCCCACTAGACCAATCACATCGCCCTGTTCAACCCATTCGCCAACCGCTACTAACATGTGGGACATATGGGCGTAACGGCTTTCCAACGTATTGTCGTTATGCCGCAAAATAACCGTCAGACCATAGCCACCCAAATAATCAGCCACAGACACTTGGCCCGATTGCGTTGCCAAAATTGGGGTCCCTTGCGGAGCACCCAGGTCCGTACCGCTATGAAAACGATAGTCGCCATGAATAGGGTGCCAACGCCAGCCAAACAGCGACGTAATGGGTGATGAAGCCGCCAGGGGAAATATAAATGACTCCCCAGCCTGCAGATTAACTAGAGGTCTAGCAATCGTGTTGTAAAACTCACGCCCTGCTGCCGTAGACGCACCACCCGAAAAGCGGATACCCGAACGGCTAATGTTTACAGGACCGATATCAATAGAGGCTTCAGAAGCATCTGCTTCAGGAGCTTCAGCCACAGTAGCTGCTTCATCAGCTGCCTCACAGCCACTCTGGTCGTCGGCATCCATCTCGTACTCACATCCAGTAGAACGCTCTGAGATCAGCACCTCTGGTGCATTGGGGTCAACAGTCGCCCCTTCGCTGTAGGCTGTTGGGTCAATAAATACGCCGCCATATTCCGCTGCTAAGTCTGCCACAGTAGGAATTTCACTGGGAATAACATCGCTAGGAGTAACAATCTCCACGTCGGAGATAGCCGCCTCTCCCGAAGCATCCACATCGGAGATCCTCTCTTCTATGACGTCTTCATCGATAGAAGTGACTGTTTCATCGTCAGAGATTATCGCTTCTACAGTGTCTGTTTCAGCAACATCGGCTCCTGATTCAGGCGCAACGATCTCGATGTCAACCTGAGAGGTAATTGCCTCCACCGCTGGCTGCGTAACAGGCTGAATCGTATTTGAAAACGACGGTGGCTCTGCTTCGGGAGAAACAACGACAGGAGGGGCCGCAATTGCTGTCTCAGGAGCGGCTACAACAAACGGTGCTGCATCGGAAGATACTGTTGGAACAGCAGCGTCTCCTGCCGGCATATCTATCTGAGCCAACACTGGCTGCCCGCTCATCACAGCAAGAGAACTGACGACGCCAATTTTTTTCCACAGTTGACCAGGCTGTTTGCCAGTAACGATCACTTTAGGAGTAAACTTGTTGGCCCTAGTAAAGTTAGAAGATGCCAAAGATAGCCGGCAGAAGTCATCCATAGGTAGATAAATAGAATATTCGAGTGACGATTTAGTTAGTAATGAAAAAATTTAGTGTAGGAAAAACGCAATAGGATTTATAAGTTCTGAGTCAACGCTAAAATGTGCAATAGGCGCACAGCTATATGACATCAGGTTGGGAGTACCCCAGAGATAGCTCTCCAGATTTTATATAGACCAGTTGATCAACTGGCTCATTCACTAACACTGAGTCTTGTGACGCAGTCCTTAGGGTTAAGTGTCCCGTTTCCGTAACACCAACCACCTTCAAAGTCTTTCCTTCCAGAACTACAGGCATATTTAGATTAGTCAGCAGACTTTGATAAGCAGCGATAAAAGTTTTGCCATCCGTAGAGCTCCTGTAAAAAATACCTCGCCAAATACCGAGTAAAACAGCAGCGGCCACCTGATTTAGCCTGGCTACCGTTCCATTATTTGATGCCGTCAGCCTTTGCCAAGTGACGCCAGTCACTGGCACAGAGTTATAAACATTCACCCCCACACCAATAACAGCACGTGTAATTGTTCCCTTCTCTGACTTACTTTCACTCAAAATACCCCCCAGCTTCTGACCGTTGACCACGATATCGTTGGGCCATTTGATTTGAGCCGGCACCCCTAAACATCGAAATTGGCTGACGATACCCCAAGCACTGCAAAGGGTGAGCTGAGCCGAGCGGTCCGCTGGCCAGTCGGGCTCTAGCATGATTGATAGATACACACCGCCCGGTTCAGAGAGCCATTGTTTGCCCCGTTGACCTTTACCGGCGGTTTGGGTATGTGCGATCGCAACTGTGCCTGCTTTAGCGTCTGCCATCGCCCAGAGGGTCTTATTGGTCGACGCTAGCTGCTCAAATACACGAATATCTAATCGAGGCCGTACCCGTTTAAGAAAAGTCGGCGTCTCGTGTGTGGATAACGTAGCCAACGCCTGGCTAACGCCTTGTCGATTAAACCCGTCTAGCTGCTGCGTCACCACCGTCACACTCCTCCAACGAACCAGCCAATTTTACCGGCCAGCCGCTTGCTATCCTAGTGCTCTACGCCATTGCCATTTGCCATGACTGACTTGCCCCCATTAACTGAAGCCACCCTCTGGGCCATCCTCAACGAAGAGCTAGAAGACGATGTCGTCGTTCGATTGGTGTGGCATCATCTGGGCTACCGTTACGACAGCGCTAACAAGCAGTGGGATGCTAGCAATGTGATTGCGCCCCTACGGGAAAAATTTCCAGAGCCCCCAAATTTTATTGAAAGTCGCCCTGCCACAGTGCAGCTCACCCGCTCTATTCCTAAACCAAATAAGCAGCTGTTAAAAACGTATCTGGGCTTTAAGGGCTACAGCGTTGACCAGCTGGTGCCGAGGCTCACTCGACGCGCCACCATGACCAACTGGCTGCTGAGCCATATGCAAACCCAAGGGCTGTTAAAGGATTTGTCCTCGTAGGGGCGTTCCATGGAACGCCCCACGTAATCTGCCCACAGCGCGCGCCTTAAAGTTTGACTAGATCATAATAGTATTTATGATCTAGTCAAGTTTGCTATTACGCTGAGGCGGCTATGGAAGTCAAAAATATCTATTCTGAACTTACTACCCATGCCGAGGGTGATTTCTTTGATGTCGTATCGTTTAACGGCAGTCATGTCGGTGCCTGTAGTATTACAGGTGTCTCACCCGTCTGGGAAATGCACCCAGATACGGACGAATGGTTTTACATCCTCGAAGGGGAGTTTGAAATGACTCTGCTGGATGGGGAAACCCCTCAACATGTTGTAGCCAAAGCCGGCTCCACATTTGTAGTACCTAAAGGTATCTGGCATAAACCCGGCGCTCCCAGTGGGTCAAAATTTATGTACCTTACTCCAGGGCAAACATTGCACTCAGATCAGGAAGACCCTCGTGGTTCGTGACGAGCGATCGCACATGCACAATCCAAACTAGCGAGACATTTCGATGCAACCTTATCGTCTCGACTAGAACATTCTTCCGGCAAAGAACGAAAAGCTATCTACGTCTTTGAATAGTTGCGTCGCGGTGACAACTAGTCTAATGAAAATTAACGCCTCGCACGTATTATCTTCGATGCCAGATTCTTTCTGGTTTTTGGTTGAGTTGCCATTCAATATATTTGTCGGGAGGGCGGTCGATGTCAATTACATGCTCGTGAGAGAAAGGTATTTCCGCACCAAAACACAAATAAACACTTTCATCGCCTTTCTCGATACAAACGGGCTGGAAGTCAAGAATGCCAATGTATTTGTCTTCGACAACTTCAGAAACAATTACAAAGCCACGTTCTCCCTCGATTATGATTTCTCCATCTTCATCTTCGCATTCAATTTCGAGTATCAGCTTGGCAGCGTCACCAATTTTCAGGTTCTTTCGCTTATCAATATCCGGAATCCAAAATCCTTCAGGGTTCTTTCGATGAGATTCTTCACCATCTCTCAATTGCCAATAGTCTTTCTCGAAAGTTGCCAATTCCATGTAACTTCCTTAATGCATAACTAATGTTTATCCAGAAAGCTTGAACGAACTGATTTAAACTTTCTGGCCTGAGTGTGCCAGTTGTCCGATTCCACTGGACCAGTTTTGGCCTGAAAAATTGCCGTTATGTAGTCGTCCCTGAAAAGCCTGATTGGAGGTTTTTCAGGGACGACTACATAGCCTTGACGAATGCCAGTGGCTGCAACGGTTTGCTGAATCGCCGAAGTAATGTTGAGAATATCAATCGCGTCAGCCGTATCAACGGTTAAATAGTGAGAAACAATCTGCATAGCCCTTACGATACACATGAACACTCTCTATCAAGACCCAGCTGTCATTAAGCGTGTTCTGGCCAAAACGAAGTATATCGCTGTTGTTGGTCACTCTCCTAAACCCCAACGCCCTAGCTATCAGGTGGCTCAGTTTATGCGCCAGCAGGGCTATATCGTTTATCCGGTCCACCCGGCTGCTAAAGAAATCGACGGCCAGCTCTGCTATGCCCATCTGGCCGATGTACCCGGCCCTATCGACATGGTGAATGTCTTTCGTCGCAGTGAGTTTCTGCCTGATTTGATGGGTGAACTTTTGACGCTAGACACGATGTCTGAGGTGAAATGTCTGTGGACCCAGCTGGACATTTATGATGCTGCCGTGGCCCAGCAGGCCATCGACCATGATTGGCAGGTGGTTATGAACGCCTGCCTTAAAATCGAGTTTCAAGAAATGCGGCAGAACTGACGCTGCTACTTTACCGGTCTGGTTGAGCAGAAAACCAATCCGGGGCTGTCGCTATCATGGTGCGTCTCAGGGTTTGCTGACGAGCTTTAAGCAGATGACGCTCATGGGTATGCTCCATGAGCCATCGCAGCGACTCTTGATACAGGGGCTCTTGCCACAACCCCAATGTAGATGTTGCTTGGGCCTGTTCGATGTAGTGTCGCAGCTGTTTTTGAGCCAGTCTCCTTAGTTCTCGATCAGTCCGCTGCAAATGAGTTTTTAGTTGGTTGACCGTGGTCTCATCCGACTGCTCTAGGGCAGTATGGATTTCTGCTTCTAACAAGCGCAGCTGCTGCAGTTTGGTTTGATAGACATCATCGTCGTCTAGCAGCCGATCAGCAAAACTAGTGCCGTAGGACGGTAGGGACAGCAGCTCTTGAATAGCCAATAGCTGAGATTCCACGTCATTGGAGCGTCGATGTAACTCGCGCTGGTGGCTTTCTAAACGCGCCATGGCGAGTGGGCGAGTCTCAGTTTTCACTGGCTGTCGTGTTTGAATAAGCCTAGAAAACCTGGGCCAGATGGGTGCTGCCTCCACTGGAGCAGGTGTGGCCTCGATAGGCACTAAGACATCGACATTATCCTCAGACTGATCGGTTAGATTCTCTGCTTCAGATAGAGTGACTGTTGCCTCACTATTGGCAGCTGCCCCTTGCAAACCAACGGTGAGTGCCAATATGCCTGAGACCGCTGACAGCCAGCGATAGGGGATTGATTGAGAGGGTTTTAGGCAGTGGGGTATCGCTATAGATTGAGCCCTATTCTGTTGCATGGATAGTTAAGGGAAAACACGGAGGACACAAGCGTTTAAAAAAATTGATGCTGTTATTCCACTATCCTGATTGTCATAGGGGTGTCCGGAGTTTCTAGACGGTTTATGGAAGTCTATAAGTTACCCGCATATCTGCACACTGAGCCTACACAAAACCGGGCCAGTTTTGTTTGATACTGCCTAGACCTCTACTCGCTCTCCCATCTGCACTCGCCATAGGTTGGCATAGATGCCGGCACGGGCTAAAAGTTCCTCATGGGTACCCCATTCTGCCAGCTTTCCTTGATCCATTACATAGATGCAGTGGGCGTTACGCACCGTTGATAGACGATGGGCAATGGCAATGGTGGTGCGATCGCACGTAATTTTCTCTAAAGAGCGCTGAATAGCGGCCTCCGTTTCGTTATCCACGGCCGATGTCGCCTCATCCAAAATGAGTATTGGCGGATCTTTTAGCAACGCCCGAGCAATGGCCAAACGCTGGCGCTGACCTCCCGATAGTTTCTGCCCCCGCTCGCCGACAATGGTGTTGTTCCCCTGGGGCAGCTGCTCAATAAAGTCGTGGGCTTCTGCCAGCTTGGCCGCTTTCTCAATCTCAGCGGGCATGGCACTAAAGCTGCCGTAGGCGATATTTTCAGCCACCGTTCCGTGGAATAAAAACACATCCTGACTAACAAGACCGATGGCCCGGCGCAGGTCATCAAGATGCAGTGTGCGCAGGTCGTGACCATCCAAGATAATCTGACCGTTGCTAATTTCATAAAACCGCAGCAGCAGCTTCACCAAGGTACTTTTACCCGAGCCAGTGGCGCCCACAATGGCGGTTGTTTTACCTGCAGGGATCTTTAGGGTTAAATGCTCGACAACGGGCAGACGGTCGCGATAGGCAAAGGTAACATCCTTAAACACAATGTCTCCACGGACATTGCTCACCGGCAGCCGATAATCTCCGGGGCGAATGGCGACAGGTGTATCCAACAGGGCCATCACGCGCTCGATCGACGCCATGGCTCGGCGATACTGATCCAGGGTTTCCCCTAACCGGGTCAGGGGCCAGAGTAGCCGCTGGGTTAAAAACACCAGCACACTGTAGGTACCCACCGCTAAATTACCGGCAACGGCTTCGAGACCGCCGTAGAGCAATGTGGCGGTAAACCCCAGCAAAATAAAAATACGAATCAGCGGGATAAAGGCTGAACTGAGGGTGATGGCGCGGCGATTACTCTGACGATAGGCATCGCTATCTTGAGCCACGCGCTGATTTTCATAGGTCTCAGCTGTATAGCTTTTAATGGTCGCAATTCCCGTCAGGTTATTGGACAGGCGACCGTTTAGCAGCCCCACCCGTTCACGCACCTCTGTATAGCGGGGGGCTAAATACTTTTGGAATGAGATCGCACCCCACCCAATAAACGGCATGGGCAACATGGCCATCCAAGCCACCTTGGGAGCCATGACAAAAAATGCCCCACCAATCAATATCACGGTGGTCACCACCTGCAAGACTTCATTGGCCCCTCGGTCAAGAAATCGCTCTAGCTGGTTGATGTCGTCATTCAAAATAGACATCAACCCACCCGAACTACGCTCTTCAAAAAACGCTAGCTCTAACGATTGCAGATGGGTATACGCCTCCAAACGCAAATCATGCTGAATCGACTGGGCTAAATTTCGCCACAGCCAGTTGTAGGCATACTCAAATGCCGACTCCAGACCCCACACAATAACCGTCAACATCGATAGCCAGATAAACTGTCCGCGAATACTGGTGACTCCCCAATTGGCAATGAGCGAGTCCTGCTGTTGGACGACCACATCTACGGCTAAACCAATCAGTATCGGAGGGGCTAGATCAAACAGCTTATTAAAAACTGAGGCCAAGCTGGCGAGCCAAATGTGGCGGCGATAGCGGCGACCATAGGTCAACAAACGCTGGAGTGGGTAGGTCATAGAGCCTGATGTCTAAAAGCGACAGAAAACGTTAAATCAAGTTCAACGTCTCTATATTGTGGACTATCACTGTGACCGTTCGACTGGTTAAAGTGATGACTGAGATCGCTTTTGAGACTACGGAAGTCCAGACATCCAGCGTAAAGGCTTCAAGAAGATCATCGTAAAACCACGGTGCAATCTAATTTTCTAGCTATCCTACTTAGATAGGTGCTACACACAACTGCCGTGGCTACGTATAGTGAGAGTCTTCTAAACGCTCTCATGAGCCGTCCTCAATGAGCCATCAGCTAAGTCTCTGGTCCAAGCCCATCAATTTTTCTACCTTTTTAGAGACGCGCAGTCTCCCGTGGAGATGCGCAGTCTCCCGTGGAGATACGCAGTCTCCCGTGGAGACGCGCAGTCTATCCCTGTTTTACACCTAGTCGCAACAGTTGCTGGCATATTCGCTAACACTACCGCTTAGCTAACAATTCGGCAGTGCTGAGTGTCAATTTCCAATTGATAAATTTTCAACATAAGCCCCCAAACTGTTTATGGAAACTCCTTTTGAGATTCGCTACAACAACATTAAACTGCAGGTAGAGAGACTTTATAAAAGCGCAAATCGGCTTGACGACACTAAGTTTCCAGGTTTAGAAGATATATCTTTTACCCTCAAAGGTGGAGAATGTGTCCATCTGCATAGCTATGAGCCCGCAGCTAACAAACTTTTGTTAGATACCCTAACTGGTCGCATTCGCCTTGATGCAGGGGCTATTTGGGTTGAGCATCAAGGACAGTGGCTCAATCTACCCCAGCTATCCCCTCGTCAGACGCGGTTACTTCAGGCAATTGGTTATTTAGGGCCCAGTGAGCTTTTGTGTTCGGCTTCGACAGTCATCGGCTGTGTGTCTCAACCGCAAATAGAGCTTGGGGTTTCACGCACTCAAGCGGAAGAACAAAGCCATCACATTTTAGACTGGGTCGGTCTGCCTCGACGGCTTTGGCACCGAGCGCCTAAACAGCTGGCGCCAGCAGAACTACATCAGGTTAATCTAGCTCGCACATTTGCCGTCGACCACAGCATTATCGTGATTGACCTGCCCCTCACCCAGCTTGACCCAGCCAATCAGACACGTCTGCTCAAGCTGATTGCCTATCGCAAAGCTCAGGACGTCTGTTTTATTGGGCAGTTTGATCAAGAAGATCTACGAACACAGATTTGCGATCGCACCCTCTCTATCTATGTCCCGACACTGGCTTAGCTACTCCCGCAGCAGCAAATAATATAGGTCACCCGCCGTATTGATCAGCCCCGCCTGCTGCCCGGCGGCAGTCCCCGTACCCACAAAAATATCCACACGACCAGGCCCCAGAATGGCCCCGCCGGTATCTTGATCTAATACATAGCGATTGATGGGCACAGTCTCCCAGCTATCTTTTGTGGCAGGCGTGGGCAACTCTAAACTAATCAACGCCAGTGCTCCCGGCGGCATCAGGGTTTTGTCGGTGGCAATAGAGCGCCCGGCGGTTACGGGCACATTTAGGTTGCCAATGGGGGGAGACCCTCCGGTTGCCTTAAAAAACACAAACCGATCATTTTGCGGCAAATAGTCGTCCAGAGCCTCTGGGTGTTGGTCAAAATAGTCAATCAAGACCGGCAGCGATAGGTCTTCTTCTGCTACGATGCCAGCTTCAATCAGGGCTCGGCCAATACTGACATAGGGGTACTCTGTACGACCGGCATAGCCCACCGACATGACCGAACCATCCGTCATCTGCAGCCGGGCTGACCCTTGCACCTGCACTAAAAATGCCTCCAGACGGTCCCGTAGCCAAACTAGCTACAGATCGGCCAATGGCCCCTGACTCCCTTGCACGCCATCAGCCCCTTCTACCTCGGAGCGGGTGGGGTGGGGCATGGACCAGGTGTCTAAATCGAGAGGTCGACCATAGAGGGGATAGCGATACTCTGCTGTGGGCACAGCGCTAGCGCTATAGGTGGGCTCAAAGTAGCCAGTGAAATCCACATGGCCCGCTTCGTTGCCCACGGATCGATAAAATTCAAACTCCTGATGCACAGACTGCTGCAGCTGCTGTGCTGAGTGACTAGTGGCCACTAGCTGCCGAAATCGAACTAAACTACGCTGCACGCGTTCTCGAGTAATCCCCGATATTAGATACTCTTCATAGGCTTCAGCCGCCGCGTCGGTCTTTAAATAGTCGAGACTGTAATCAATGGCTTGGAGTAAACGAGCCCGGTCTTGACCAAATTGAGCATCGTAGCCCAGACAAAGCTCAGCAATAAACTCGACCTGACAGTTGATCAGCTCGAGCGGAGACGCCTCTGACGACAGCGGGCAGCACACCACAGCAGCCAACAAAATTGTTCGCAGCCAACGCACCGTCGTTTTACCTAAAATCGTTCTACGCTGGAGCTAAACTGGGGCTCTACTCGGATCGCCACCAGTCGAGAAGGCCGGATCACCATATATTCTCCAGGATTGATCTCCGGTAGCGGCACCTTAATAAAGTCGTCTGACGAGGATTTGGGCGTCAGCTCATTGCTGTACCACTTTTGAAAATCTTGAATCGATGAAAACCTCACTTCCTCATGATGGCCGCCATCAAAAAGTAGATGAACAATAAATTCGCTTGGTTTTCTGGGCATGGTGGCGTGTCGATTTAAGTCATCGACTTATTATGGCCCCCCAGCTGTCAAAAATTGCATCTAAAACGATACGAATGCTTACAAAATATTCAGCTGCCAGCTGGGGCCAGACAAATAACGGTAGAGTTTAGCTGTATTTTTGGCCTAACGCCTGTTCTATAGAATTGCCATTCTCCTGAAACCCATGTTGCGTAAAGTTTCCATAGCCATCGGCACTCTTTTGCTCGTCGGGCTGCTTGCGGTAGGTGGCTGTCAGCTCACCCAGCTCAAGGCATCCCAGCCCAGCGACAGTGCAAAATGGGAGCAAATAGAAGAGCCTGCGATCGCAGTTGATAAAAAGGCGATTATTAACGGCGGTGAGTTTAATAAATTCTTTCCCACAGCAGACGGCTATGACCGTGTGTACACCCAAGAAAAGAACGGCTTTGCAGAAGCTAAACTCAACCAAAATGGCAATACATTAGCAATGCTGTCAGTCTCGGATACCGCATCTAATCCCAATGCTGCTCTTAAATATCAGAATAGCGAACGAGCGCTTGCGGGCTATCCGTTAGTGGAGGTGGGCAGTACGGCCACCAGTTTGCTAGTGGCCGAGCGCATCCAGGTAAAAGTTCTCTCGCGAGATACTGACTTTACACCCGCCGATCGCGAAGCCTGGTTAGAAAAGTTTGATTTGACCGGTCTCGCCCAACTCATCAATTAATATCGTCTGCCGGCCCCCTGTAAAAAATTGCGATTGCTGATTTTGGGGATGAATCGATAGCAATCGTAATCGCCTGCGCCGTCA
>JBHJIV010000186.1:0-6872 GCA_050043105.1 Leptolyngbyaceae cyanobacterium
AGGCAAGATGAACGGCCATTAACGAAGAGGCGCAGGTACCGTCTAACGCCATATTTGGTCCCTGTAGACCCAGGGCATAGGAAATTCGCCCAGATGCAAAGGCAAATCCGTTGCCAGAGCCACTGTAGGCATCAATGCCGCCAAGGTTGCCAGTGCGAGTTTGCAACGTAGCATAGTCAGTAGTACCAATCGCGACATAAACTCCTGTACGGCTGCCTATCAAACTTTTAGGAGCATGGCCTGATCGCTCTAAAGCCTCCCAGCTGACCTCTAGCAACAGCCGCTGCTGAGGGTCCATGTGTATGGCTTCGCGAGGACTGATGCCAAAGAAATCTGGATCAAATTGCTCAACGTTGGTGAGAAATCCACCGTGACGGGTGTAAGCCTTCCCAAGAGCGCCAGGGTCTGGATCGTAGTATGCATCAACGTCCCAACGTTCTGGAGGAACTTCCGTAATCGGGTTTTGACCACTGCTCAATAACTGCCAGTACGCCTCTGGATCACTCACTCCGCCAGGAAAACGACAGCCAACTCCAACAATAGCAATAGCTTCTGTGCGAGCCTGTTCTATGGACTCTAACTGCGACTGTAGCTCATAGGCGAGAAGCGCTAGCCGTTTGGGAGAGAGAGATTGAATACGTTCAAGGAAGTCGTTCACGATACCATTACCTCGCAATTTTTTCAGCAAATAGTCGCTCAATCTCGTCGTCGGAGAGCTGAGTAATTTTGTCTAACGGGTTATCGCTCTCTTGCTCCGGCTCAGGGCTAGTTTCAGACTGATTTGGGATTTCCCACTCTAAAATCTCTTGCGCTAAATAGGTCGATAACGCGACAACAGATGGGTGTTCAAACGCAGCAACCGCTGGAACAAATATTCCAAGATTGGACTCTAGAGTATTTTTTAGCTCTAGAGCCATGAGAGAATCCATGCCCATTTCAAATAGACCCCGCTCCAACTCCAGCGATTCTGGCGGTGAGACCCCCATGATTGAAGCCACCTGAGTCTGCACATGCACGACCAATTTCTCTAGTCGTTGGTTAACTGGCAAACTCTCTAACGTTTGTAAAAACTGACGCTGGACCTGAATCTGCGACTGTTGCCCAGAGGTTTGAGCAATGGGTTGTAAGAAAGCCTTGGTGGCAGCTTGAGGAAAGAGCTTAAAGTACTCTGCCCACGGTACCGGTAAAACTGCCATCTGCGCCATAGGCTGTGACAACAACTGGGCCAGCGCCTGTATTCCCTGACTGGGTTTGAGGGCCCAGCTGTCTGGTAACATCTGATATCCTTGCTGAATGTAGCGGGCACGAATACCAATTTCATCCCAATCTCCCCAGTTGATGCTGAGGGCTGCTTGTCCCAGGGAGCGCCGATGGTGGGCAAGTGCATCCATAAAGGTGTTGGCCATGCTATAGCCACCAATTTTTTGCCCTACATCCCCCAGCAACCCAGCCCAAGACGAAAATAGAATAAAGAAATCGAGAGGCTCATCGGCAAACAGACGATGAAGACACCAGCTACCTTGAACCTTGGGCTTAAAGGAGTGTTCTAAAGCGGCGACATTCGTATCTACTAGGGACTGCATCGGACTAGGGACTGTTGCTAGGTGAAACAGTCCTCGAATTGGGGGGCATCCTTGTTGTTCGACATTTGCGATCGCATCCCCCACCTGGTCTTCATTAGCAACATCTGCGTAAGCCAGATATACCTTGGCACCACTCTTTTCAATCGCCTGAATAGCCTTGATACGCTTAGCGACAGTGCTATCAGGCTCAATTAATGACCAGTCATCTCGTGACGGTAGAGGCGTTCGCCCTAGTAACACAATGTGTTTTGCCCCTCGTTTTGCCATCCAATCTGCAATAAACAACCCCAAGTCCCCCAGACCACCCGCAATCAAATAGCTTGCTTCTGGCTGCCAACGATAGGTGGATATCTCTGCCAATTGGTTGGTCTGTGACGTTAGTTGAGCTGAATAACATTGTCCCCGTCGAAACGCGAGATGATCATCACAGCTGGCATACACTTTATGCTCGTGCTCTTGAATAACACTGAGAACCTCGGCGGCATGGGTAGCTGGGTCAGACTGAGCTAGCTGAGGATCAAGATCGATCAGTCCTCCCCATTGTTGGGGTTGTTCCACCGAAAGAACACGTCCTAGCCCCCACAGCAAAGATTGAGCGATAGCCAGTGGTTCTGTTTCCAGACGCTGTGCCCCCTGGGTCACCCACCACAGCGGAGTTTTTTGAAACCCGTTGACTCCGTCTAGAGCTCGCAACAAATGTAGAGGAGTATGAGCAGACCAATAAGAAACCGATTCCAACTCTCCGACGGTCATAGACGTTGCTGAAGCATAGAGTCCCCAGAGATAAACAACCCCTCGCCAAGCCTCTACATCACGATCGGCTAGCTCTTTAAACTACCGTTGAAAATCGTCAGGTTGTTTAGGATTGAGCTGAATCTGATTAGCTTCTATGACCTGATAAGCCTCACCGGGAACAACAACAAGGCAGCCGTTATCTTGGCTTTGCAGCTGTTCGGCTATCTGGTGTCCAATGCCCTCACTATCCGCAAAGATCAGCCACTGATTTGACGCTGTTGCCGAGTAAATGTTGCCAGCACCGTTATCCTGCTGACTATTGGGACCTGTGGCCAGAATAACGGTCGGTTGTGCCAGTGCTTCAGTCTCAGCCGTAATCACCTCCACTGGGGAAAAATTCAATTGTTGCAAGAGAGTCTGCCACTGTGCTGTGCTCAGCAAAGCACTGTCTGATCGCAATGCCGCATCGGTAAACTTCCACCAGTCCTTAAAGAGACCAAATATCAGATCGGTCGAGGCTTGCGGTCGAGTTTGCTCCAACAGCACCAACAGCCCTTTTGGTGCCAACATTTGTTTAACATGATTCAGAGCTTGGGTGATGTCAGCGGTTGCATGGAGCCCATTGGTCGCAATAATCAGATCGTACTGATGCTCTAAAAATCCTTGCTCTTGGGGAGCTTGTTCAATATCCAATACTTGATATGTCACAAATGGATAGTCTTGAAAATTTAGTTGGGTCTCAGGTGTGGATAAATCGGTAAATCGGTAATCAGTGCGATCAGCCGGTAGCACCGGTAGTACAGCAGCCGTTGTCGCACCCCCACCTGCCCCAATTTCTAAGATCCGAATCATCCTATCTTCAGGTAATTGCGCTAAAGCAGCTTTAATTGCCTCTTGTACCAATTGATTGGTCACCTGTGTGCCCGGAGAGTTTTGATAAAAATTGTCTAGAGAGGGAGTAGAGCCGAACAACTCTAGAGGATCGATTTTCCCCTGTAGGACAGCGGCTAAATGCTGGCCACAGCAACCCAATAGCTCAAGGTCTGCAGAACACTGAGGATACTGGGCTTGCAGCGATTGCAAAGTAGTTTGAGGATTTGCGATCGCCACCGTCTGGGTCACCTCCCATTCATCGTTTGTCATGGCCCGACAAATCCTAACTTGTTGAAGATTTTGCAACAAGCGACGAAACAATCGTTGATGGTCATCAGCGACCTGCTGATTGATATCAGTCAGCAGCAAACGCTGCCCCTGCTGCAGTTCGATGCCCATCTGATGAAACGCCCAAAGAATATAGTTCACACTTAGGGCTTCGAGCTGAGGAAGCAGGGATTGATAAACACCTAAAGGAGACCAGCCCTCCTGCTGAGTCATCTGTTGACGTACCTGTTGGCCAATCTCTTGAGGAGAAGCCAGGTAGTCAGGGATGGCTTGTCGAATGGGACGAGGCTGCCATTCTATGCCATAGAACCAGTCCTTCGTAAGGGGAGTTTGCGGCTCTACTGAGGTTTGCCGTAATCGTAGTCCAGTCACCCGTATTACCACTTGGCCAGCCGGATTCAGAATACGCACATCCCCTTCATAGGTTGGTGTATCGTCAGCACTTTTAGAACGTAAAGTCGCATGACTCCAGAATTCAGTATCGTGAAGAGTGCCTTCTAACTCAAGCTTACCAAGATGTGTGGGTTGGTAGTGAGCCTGTAGTTCACCGTTCTCGTCCGTCGGCATGGTAGCCAAAAACACCTGTAGACAAATATCCAATAATGCCGGATGAAAGCCATAATCTGCGACCTTTGAGGTCAGCGAATCAGGCAGACAAATTTTACCCAATGCCTCTTCTGTTCCCTGCCAAAGCTCTGCAATTCCCTGAACACCTGATCCTATGTCAACGCCCTGGGCTTGAAGTCGTTGATAAAACTCTAAGCCCGTACTCTCTTGCTGGCACCGACTCTGAATATCGTCCAGCGATGCTTCAAAGTCAGGTTCACTAGATATACAAGGTTGTTTAGGAACAAACGCTGCAAACTTCGTTAAATCTACAGAGGACTGAACAATAGGTTGATTAACTTTTTCACATGCTTGCCGTAGTTGATCAAGATAAGGAAGATGTTCCAGAATTAGATCATCATCAGGACCAAAGTCTAACAAACAAGCAACTTCATTTACTCCGATCTGTCGCAGCCGCTCAACAAGTTCACTGCAGCTTTCTGGAGTGCCGAGAAGAGCACGGCGCTCATAAAAGAATTTATCAAAAACTAAATTCGTAAGACTATCTAAATCCTGTGGAGACAAAGATTCAATGGAGAAACTCATATCACGGCTTTCCCCCAAGCCCTTGAGTATATTTATGTTGGATTTGAGATAGTTACAGTAAGGTACCCTTACCTGTTCTTGAACAATATCAAGCTCCTTTCCTACAAAGGTATGGAGTGCAACGGTTACCTGTCCAGCATCAGGATCATGTCCATGCTGTAGACGAGCTTGACGATAGAGTGCAATTTTCTCAGCCAGAACCTCTACCTCTTGATCAAACAGGTGGGGCAGCAAATTGATCCCCAACTCCCCAGCTTTAATAAACGTTCTCGGGTTGCTAGCGGCCGTAAGCCAAATAGGTAACTCTGGCTGAACCGGGCTAGGGTAGACCTTTACATCTTGTTGTCTTCCATCTCCCCGGGTAATAGACATAAATTCCCCACGCCAGAGTTTTTGCACCTGGTGAATGCCCTGGCACATTTCTTGATAGCGATCAGCAAATCTCTCTGGGAAAAAGACAAAATCACTCGGGTTCCAGCCAGAGGCAAACGAAACTCCAACTCTTCCATCTGACAGGTTATCCACAATTGACCATTCTTCAGTAACGCGAATGGGATGATGCAGTGGTAACACCACACTGCCAGCCTGCAAACGGATACGTTGAGTTTCTCGAGCTAACGCTGCCTGCACCACTGTTGGATTAGGGTAGATACACCCCATAGCCGTAAAGTGTCTCTCAGGCACCCAAACACTAGAGAATCCGTGTTGATCGGCAAATTTTGCACTTTCAAGCAACAGGTGATACTTGTTTTGACCAGCAGCAGACTCACCACTGGAAAAAAACATTAAGCCAAACTGCATGGCTTGCCCAGTGATTTGCCCGCGTTTTTTTTGAACAATTGTGGATGATTGCATTAGATACTAATCCCAAAATTATGCATGGTAAATATTGGCGCTGGCATGAAGAATCCAGGATTGATGCGCCGGTTGTGAATTGTTAGCTCGACTATAGACCTGAAATGTACTAGGACCGTTAGGCTGTTCTACTAACACCACCTGAACAGGACACGGGTGATCCTCAGAGAGAACAAAGGGAGTGTAGAGTTCCAAATCACTTAGCCGATAGTCTTTAGACACTCCTAATGCAGTATTAGCAGCCGCTAGTGCCATTTCTACATAGGTCCCTAAAAACAAACCGGAACTTCCCAAAAGGCCATTCTCTTCGAGAGCAGATAGGCGCTGTGAATCAAATACACTCAACCACAGATGTTCTCCAGGTCGATGAGCAGCTGTTACTAAGGGTTGTCCCAGTAATGGATGTTTATTGCTGCTGCTATGAATATTACCAAGCTGTGCAGCCAAAGTCTTCTCAAAACCATTGACCTGAACTTCTAAGCCACCAGAATGACACTGATCTGTGACCCAATAGCGTTGTCGTTGGAACGGATACGTCGGTAACGACACTTTACGTCGCTGGGGATAGTCACGCTCAAAGCCAGCCCAATCTAATGATATACCCGTCACACACAGCTGACTGACACTGCTCAATAGCTGCTGCCAATCCGACTGTTGCCTTCTCAAAGACGGTAGCCACAGACGCTCCTTGCTCTCACCTAGACAGTGACGCGCCATGCCCAACAATATCGGTGTCGGACCACATTCAAGCAAGACACCACAGTCTTGCTGTTCCAATGCCGCCATGCCACCAACAAAATTGACCGGCTGCACAATATGCTCACACCAATACTCGGCGGAGGCAACCGCTTCCGTAATCACCGCTCCCGTCTCATTCGATATCAACTTGAGCTGAGGGTGCCTGTAAGACACCTGTTGAGCCACTTGTCTAAACTCATCGAGTATCGGTTCCATCAGCGGCGAATGAAACGCATGGGAGACCGACAATGCTTTGGTCTTTATCCCCCGCGCGTCTAGATGAGTCACCACCTGTTGAACCGCCCCTGCTTCGCCGGAGATGACCGTACTCTCTGGACCATTAAGCGCGGCAATCGAAACAACGGCTCCTTCAGGCTGTGTCTCGATAATCACCCTAACTCGCTGAGCTGAAGCCATCACCGACACCATTGTTCCACCTGCAGGTAGTTGTCCCATCAGCTGGCCCCGCTTGGCAATCAGCTTTAACCCATCGGCTAGCGAGAAGACACCCGCCACACAGGCGGCGACATATTCACCCTCACTGTGGCCCATCACGACATCTGGCTCAATTCCCCACGACCGCCTCAGCTGATAGAGCGAATACTCCTAAGCAAACAATGCTGGCTGGGTATAGGCCGTCTGATCTAA
>JBHJIV010000187.1:0-6296 GCA_050043105.1 Leptolyngbyaceae cyanobacterium
GACAGAGGTATCTACCACAGCAACATTGGCAGCCAACATTAATAGCAGCACTCCTCTAAATCAAGAAGAAAAAACAGCTCAACCACTAGGACAAGAAGAGACAGATTTCTCGATCTCAAACGGACGCATCAACTATTTTAACGAAGAGGCTTTTCATCATCTAGAAATTTCTCTAAGCAAGGATTATGAAGACTACTAGCAGACACCTCAAACTGGGCCAGTTACGCTTCAAACTAATCAACAAACACTCCACCGAGCTAAGACAGCATACGAAATCAACTCAGCCATTGTTTATGCTGTTTTTGTACCAAAGACATCCCTAACTGGAAATAGTTCAGATGGATTTATCTTGCCTCATGCTCAGCGGACCCAGGCCGCAGACGACCAGCTATTGCTAGTGTTCGTTTCCGATACCGGTCAACCCATACAGCAGCTCGTTAATGTATCCCGCGCTGAGCTGACTCAACAAGCAAAGCTATTTCGGCTGGCAGTTTCAGATCCTGAAGACCCGATCAGCTATAAAGCCCTTGCTGAGCAAATGTACGGTTGGCTAATGGCTCCACTGCAAAAAGAGCTAGCTGAGCAAAACATCGAGCACATCATGTATGCTCTCGATCAGGGTCTAAGAACTATCCCCCTTGCCGCTATGATGCAAGAGGACAGCTTTGTCATTGAACAGTACGGCGTATCTATTATCCCCAGCATGGGGATGACACAATATGCCTTTGACAGTAGCTCACAAAAGCTGCGATCGCTGGCAGGAGGCGCCAATGAATTTCAAGGTTTTGAAAATCTCCCGGCAGTATCTATTGAGCTTGATGTTGTTGCTGAAAACATCGAAACAAACAGTATTCTCCTTAACGACACATTCGCACTCAACAATTTTCTAGCCGTACAACAAGTGCAGCAGCCAAATTTGTTGCATCTCGCCACCCATGCTGAATTTAACGCAGGTGATTTAGAGCAGTCATTTATCCAATTTTGGGATTCACCGCTCACCTTCCATCAAATGAAGGAACTTAATTGGCCTGAGCTAGAACTCCTGATCTTAAGTGCCTGCGGCACCGCACTTAGCAGTCCTGAAGCTGAGTTAGGATTTATAGGACTAGCGGCAGCAGCAGGCATTGAAACATCGATGGGTAGCCTGTGGAACGTCTCAGATATCGGAACTTTGGCATTAATGGCAGAGTTTTACACCCAGCTTCCAAAGACATCACTGCGTTCACAATCATTACGCAAAGCGCAGCTTTCCTTAATTCGAGGAGAGACACATATCAACACCAATGCCCTTACAACATCGCAAGAGCCGATAAACCTTCCAAGAGATTGGGCGCTACCAACTTCAGCAGAGTTTTCTCATCCTTTCTATTGGGCAGGATTCACAATTGTCGGCAATCCATGGCACTAGCCTGCCAGAAGGCATTGTTATTAAAATAAAGCCGGTTTGAATAGGCAATTCCAAGAGTTTATCTGGTCAGCATAGAGAACTCTGTAACTTTTAAGTGTTCTTTATCTATTTTCAGGCAACAAAAGATACATTAAATACAGAGAAGACTCTCACTATTCAAATATAGAAAATTGTTGTTTACAGCAACAGCGACCTTGCTATGCACCAGTTTAAGACCTTCGATCTAAGACTACAAATGGCGATAAATATAGAATTAGGTCGCCGTCTATCGTCTGCTATTCTTGCTGGTTGTCTGGGCATAAGTCTGCTCGCTGCTAATAGCTATGCTGAGGATCGTATTCGTTGGGTTCCAGATCCTGACCGAGGTAATGTTGGTTCCACACTCTCAGGTGGACGACGAGGACAGAATACGGCTAGTTGCAATGCTGCGGCAAATACCACTAATCTTGCGTTGATAGTTCCAGGCGATCAATCCAGTCTGCTAACAGCTATTGAAAGTCCCACATTAGCCTGGCATACCGAGACTGATACTCCAGTTCAAATGACTTTTTATCTATCAGATCCTAACCAGGCAACTCCACTATATACCCAGACTTTTCAACTAGATGATAGTGCCACCGTCAGCATGACCTTACCAAAAGCACTCAAGCTGGAAGTTGATAAACGCTATCGCTGGACTGTATCTGTCTTATGTCCAGGAGAACATCAGGCAGAAATTTCTGCCCGTAGCTTTATTGAGCGCATCAATGGGGAATCCTTACATCTAGATGGTCTGTCCAATACGGAGCAGGCTAGTATCTATGCTGAGCATGGTATTTGGTACGACGCAATTGCGGTTCTGCTTTCTCCAGAAAGTCAGAGAGTAACAAATGCCGAAACCATGGCTCAAATGCTTTTAGAGCAAAGTCAGAACTCAGCAGAAATAAATTTATCGACGGTGGTGCATTTCTCTCCTTTGTAGAATAGCCATTGTGTCACTGAAGTGATGGACATAATACATCATGGACAGGTGGTAGCTTTTGGTAAAAATAGACAGCATTAGGTGGCGATCACTCTGGCATACCCTTAGAAACAACAGCAGTTTTGTTACAATAGCTGGCTTATTAGCGGCTAGCAGTATTTTGAGCGTACGAGCACTTGGCAGCCTTGAGATGTTAGAGCTGTGGATGTTCGACACTATGCTTGCTCTGCGTCCGTCTGAACCTAGTGACCAAAGAATCGTCATTATCGGTATTACCGATGCTGATTTAGACCAGTATTTAGGCACTTCATCTATCAGCGATCAGCTTATGGCTGATCTGATTCAAACCGTTCAGAGCCATCGACCTCGAATTATTGGTCTCGATTTTTATCGAAATTTGCCCAACGAGCCTGGGGCTGAGAACCTGGCAACACTATTTGAAAATACTTCCAACCTGATTGGCATTGAAAAAGTAATTGCTGATAGGGCAGGGGCTGCAATCCCTGGCAACGCACTTTTGAAAGCTGCTGACAAAACAGCCGCTAGCGATATTGTTGCTGATGCTGATGGCCGTGTTAGAAAAGGGATACTGTTTCCCGCAACAACGGGTCCTAACGTTGTTGAGTCTCTCGGGTTACGGTTAGCGCTTGGTTATTTAGCCAGTGAACCTCGTCCGGTCATACCTGAGATAGAAGCGCCAGTGCTCACGCTTGATAATGTGCAGTTTTTCCCAATTGAGAGCAATACAGGTGGCTACGTTGATACTGATGCGCAAGGATATCAGATATTACTCAATTTTCGCCAACGGGCAGAACCATTTCAGATGGTTTCGCTACGACAGGTTTTGCAGAATGAAATCCCGCCTACTTTAATGCGCGATCGCATTGTGCTAATCGGCAGCATGGCCCTTAGCAATGGAGACATTTTCTACACTGCGAACCGACCTTGGATACAGGAGCCGTCTATCAAGTTTGGTGTTGAACTCCATGGCGAGATCGCCAGCCAGATTCTCAGTACCGTACTAGACAATCGGCCTTTACTTTATGTTTGGCCACGGTGGGTAGAGATGTTGATAGTGATCGGTATCACTACACTGGGAGGGCATTTGGGCCAAAGGGCAACAACTCTCTGGCAGCGCTTAACCCTTATCCCTGGGGCTAGTTTGCTGTTGGTGGGTATGGGATATATGGCCCTATGTACTACGGGTCTGTGGCTACCGGTTATTCCTAGTCTATTGGGTTTATGGATGTCGGCAGGCCTCACAAATGCATATCGGACTACTCAACTACAGGTGCTCTCTGCAAAAGACAGACTAACAGGGTTGGCTAACCGACGGACATTTGACGAAACTCTACAGCAGGTGTGGTTTAAGGCGCTGCGATCGCAACAGCCTATCGCCTTAATCTTAGGTGATGTAGACCACTTCAAAAAATACAACGACACCTACGGTCACCCTCAAGGAGATGACTGTTTAAAACGGGTGGCTCAAGCGATTCGTATCACTGTCAGGTCTAAGGGAGCCTTGAGCGCCCGCTACGGCGGTGAGGAATTTGTTGTATTGCTACCCAATACTAGTGCTGACAGCGGAATTGCGATCGCATACGAAATCTTGACAAAGCTAAACTCCTACCAACTTCCCCATGCTGCATCGAGCACCAGCAGCTATGTCACCATGAGTTTAGGGGTTACTAGCTTTATCCCCACACTAGAGATTCCCCCCAGTGCCCTGGTTGAAATGGCTGATTTAGGGTTGTATACCGCTAAAGAGTCAGGTCGAAACTGTGTCCGACTTCACCAGCCTGACACCCTCAACAAGCTCAGTGGCTTATCGTAGCTGCAGGTCTTAGACTAACCGACTCTAACAGCTTCAAACAGACGTGAAAAATAAAACTGAGTTGCAGTAAATTCTCGTCGTTTAATCTCCCAGCCATTTGCTTTCAAAGCAGCACGAATGTCAGATTCGCTATGTAAGTAAGCACGAGTTGCCTTGCTGGGGCCTGGGAAAAATTCACCAATCCGCTTTAACAACATGTAAAAAGGATTTTTAGGCGCAAAGCTCAAAATCAATCTCTCTTCAGCCAGGGAGCTTAGGTGAGCAATCATGTCACTCGCTTTCTCTTGAGGATAGTGAATTAGCACGTCCAAACAGATGACTGTGTGGTAACTACCCTCTAGTTTTTCTAAATCTTGTGCGTCAAACTTTGGCACTGACTCAGATGGCAATGTGGACTGGGCTCTTTTACGCGCCTCTTCCACCATTTTTTCAGAAATATCACTAGCCGCTACGACGGCTCCCATCGCGGCCAGTGGAATGCTAAGACTCCCGACACCACATCCAGCATCACAGACAGTCAATCCTTGAGCAGTACCATCTTGCTTAAACCAATAGAGCACATGACCGACGGTTTGCTGATGGCCATCACGAATATCGCGCTGTACTTTATTAACCTGGCCATCACCATAGATACGACTCCAACGATCAAAACCTTTGGCGTTGAAGTAGTCACGAACAATGGTCTTATCGTCAGTTGCACTCGTCATAAAACAAATGGGGAGTTCAATATTTATCTCTTGTCAAATTCTATTATGTTTTGCCCCTAGCTCCTTAGCCATCTTCTCTAGGAAAACTGACTCTGCCCCAGACGTTAATTGGACTTATGACGATGTCAGACCTGCGGGGCGCTACAGGCGCTCCCAACAAAGGCCGTTTTCTGTCTGCCACCAGCGTAATAGAGATGAGGGCTGACGTGGAGATAGCCCAGGCAAACCAATTGCTTTTCGAGGCGCTTCAGTTGCGAGCGTAATTGCCTCAGAAACGTCACACAGTTCCCACCTCACCAGGTTTTGCACTCCCTGTAACAGCGATAGTGTTGTTCCTGATAGAGTGCCATCAGATAGTCGAGCAGTACCGTCTATCACGTCTATTTCACGGTTGTCCCAGGGATAGGTGCCATCGGGCAATCCTAAAGGGGCTAACGCATCGCTGACTAAAAACAATCCATTAAAGGCATCAGGGTCACCACGATTAGCTCGCAGCAATAGATCGAGCATGATAGGGCAGATGTGCTGACCATCCGCAATCAGACCAGCGTAAACCTGGGAATGAGTTAGGGCAACTCCCAATAGCCCTGGTTCACGGTGGTGCAATGTGGGCATTGCATTAAATGCGTGGGTTACCATTGAGGCCCCTTGAGAAAAAGCCGTCTGGGCTTGAGCCGCCGTGGCTAGGGAATGACCAAGACTCACGACTATATTGTGCGATCGCAACCAAGGAATCACCTCAGATGCAGACTCGATTTCTGGAGCAAGCGTCACAATTGCAATGACATCAACATAAGGCCCCAGCAGCATCTGCACATGCCCAAGCGATAACGGCTGCAAATATTCTTCAGGATGGGCTCCACGCTTATTTGGATTTAAGAAGGGGCCTTCCAAATGGGCGCCTAGAACTCTTGCGTGGTGAAGCTGCTCGTTACCACCCTGGGCTCGATAGTCATGAATTACAGCCAAACTCTGCCGAATTTGGTCTGGGTGGGCGGTGACTAGTGTTGGCGTAAAAGCATCAATTCCTTGCTCCCACAGGAAGCGGGCAGTTTTTTGCAGTTCTGAAGGGTCAGCTAGATCAGGAAACGCTAGCCCTAATGCTCCATTAATCTGCAAATCCACGCCCCCAAGAGAAACCCAATCCCCCTTTAAGTCAACCGCGTGCACCGCGTTAGCAGACACTTTTGCCATAGGCAGAATCGACCGCAGCTGACTGTCTACTACCTCAAGACAGTAAAGCTCTGGCCTATTGGGTAATCGTGCATTGAGCAAAATTGACATGAGCACTGATGTCCAAACTTTGTACAGATCATCCCATAGGAACCCGGTAGGCTATCAACATTACCCCAGTAAACCCAGATACACTCCACTCTATGACTTCTC
>JBHJIV010000188.1:0-46266 GCA_050043105.1 Leptolyngbyaceae cyanobacterium
TTATGGGTACTCTGTGTTGCCTTCCCAATCTGATAAAGATGAATACGGCAGGCTGCTCAACGATCCGTTTGATCCTCGCTGCACAGAGTGGCTGGTAGAAATGCCGGTTGAGGTGCCCTGGGCTAACCTACCAGGGGCCGATCAAGTGGCCATTGAAAAATTCTCGGCCCTAGCCCAGTTTGATTTCTACATGCAGGTGCAGCGGCACTACACGGCCCATAACACCTCGGCTACGATTGAGTTTCGTGAAAACGAAATTGAATCTTTGTCAGAACGCATTCATCAGGCCATTGAAAACGACGAAGGCTATATTTCTTCGGCGCTGTTAGCTCGCTTTGATGATTTGCAGACCTTCCCCCGTTTGCCCTTTGAACCCATCGATAAGGCACGGTACGAAGAACTGTGTGGTGAGGTGTTGGCTCGCCGCACCAATGAAAACTTCCATGCGGCTCTAGAGCGCTACGATGCGGGTGAACTCATCGAAGCTGGCCCGGCTGGCTGTGATTCTGATAAGTGTCTGCTGCCAGAGAAGAAACCAGGATAGGCTTGTCTCCCACGTAAGCCTTCAGATGCTAAACAAATACCCCGTGACTGCATGCAGCCACGGGGTATTTGTTTTTATTAAGATAACGGCTCAGACCGAGCTATGATGGCTGACTAACATTGGCGGCATGAGATAAGTGGCTTATGAATCTTTGGCAGACTTCCGCTTGGGGCTGACTGAGATAGCACCATCTCCACCAACGCTAACTACAAATTCGGACTTGCTGGCATGTTGTTTTTGGTTTTTCTCAGAACGCTTGTCGCCGTTAAGCAGCATAATTGCACCAGCCAGAGTTAAACCTAGAATCATTGACATATCCATACGACGATTCTCCTTGGTAGAACGCTAAGAATAAACACAGCTTTAACTGCACCAATTCCAGATGAATTTAGATGTTTTTGCGGAGGAATGATTCTAATTGTCACCGAATGCCTATATAGTGCCTCAGTAAATCCACTGACCCTGCAGTATATGTGATTGGACCTTATTTTCTCTTATTGATTTTCCGTACTCGTTGACTGCGTTTGGTATATTTATTTACCAATTTATAAATAGGAGACTTTAGGTTTTTCAAGTTTGCTCAATAGGTTTGATGGTTGAATTTTTCTCAGCTGGTTTAAGCAATGGTGCGTACACCCACTCTGCGGTTTGATCGCGGCACTTTAATTTTGCATCCACCACCGCGTGGTAGGGGCTGGATTGACCATGCTACCTGGGATGATCGAATTGAGCGATTTCGAATTCCGGCCCACTGCTATCGACCTTTGCTAGAGACACTGCGGCGTGAGCAGATTACGGTTAACGATCAGGCGTCTGATTTTGCGGCGTTGGAACTGACGCCCCGTCTGACGTTTAAACACTATGCCCCTCAGAGTGAAGCGCTGGCGGCCTGGCAGCAAAATCGTTGGCAAGGGGTGGTAGTGTTACCAACAGCGGCGGGTAAGACCTATTTAGCCCAGCTAGCGCTGCAGGCCATTCCACGCAGCACGTTGATTACGGTGCCCACATTAGATTTAATGCATCAGTGGTATGCCCATTTGGAGACGGCGTTCCCAGATGCAGATATTGGATTGCTCGGTGGTGGCAGTCGCGATCGCACCGATATTTTGGTGGCTACCTATGACAGTGCTGCTATCCATGCGGAGAGTTTGGGCAATCGCTATGGTCTATTGGTGTGTGATGAATGTCATCATTTGCCGAGCGACTTTAATCGTGTGATTGCGGAATATGCTATTGCACCCTACCGGCTCGGGCTAACGGCCACACCCGATCGTGCCGATGGTCGCCATGCTGACCTGGATCAGCTGCTGGGACCGGTGGTTTACCAAAAAACAGCGGCTGAACTGTCTGGACAGGCGCTGGCCCCGTATCAAATTGTGCAGCTAAAAGTTTCTCTCTCAGACTTAGAGCGGCGGCGCTATCAAGCGTTAATTCAGCAGCGTAATGACTTTTTGCAGGAGGCCAGAATTTGGTTAAGCAGCCCTGAAGGCTGGCAGCGATTTATAGCCGCCAGTGCGCGATCTCAGACGGGACGTCGAGCCATGTTAGCCCATCGAGAGGCTAAAAACATTGCTTTGGGGACAGCGGGCAAACTAAAGGTCTTAGAGGACCTGCTAGCCCAGCACTACCCTGATCGCACGATTATTTTTACCAACGACAATGCCACCGTCTATAAAATTTCTCACGACTTTCTTATTCCTGCCATTACCCATCAAACTCCAGTAAAAGAACGGCGTGAGGTGTTGCAAAACTTCCGCACAGGCGACTATAAAACCATTGTTGTCTCCCATGTGCTAAATGAAGGGGTGGATGTCCCGGAAGCGAGAGTGGCTATTTTGTTGTCGGGTAGCGGCTCTACGCGAGAATATATTCAGCGGTAGGGACGAGTGTAGCGTAAGGGCGACGGCAACAAAATGGCGATTATGTATGAGGTGATTGCAGAAGAAACCACCGAAGAGAATATTGCCCGTCGACGAAAACAGCCTTCTCGTTCGCGAGACAATATTTACAGCACGGCTCAAGTTCAGCTCCCCCTGGCTGCGGAATCTCAGTCGAGCTGGAACTCCGAGGATTTACCCTACTAGTGGTGGACGACCTGAGCAGAGGCGTTTTCCACTGGGTCGGCGGGTAGTGCATCGATGTGTAAGGTAATGGCAAATTCAGCCCCTTTGCCCGGCTTGGACCCGACTCGGATTTTGCCATGGTGCTGTTGAACAATTCTAAAACAGATACCCAACCCTAGACCTGTTCCTTTGCCGACGGGTTTTGTTGTAAAAAATGGATCAAAAATCTTTTTACGAACCTCACGAGGGATACCAGGGCCATTATCGCGAATAATAATCTGGACCCGGTTGCGTTTGACCCGTCGGGTGGTAATGGTGAGCTTTTTTTTGGGAGCCGATGAACCATTGCTGGTGCGATCGCAACTATCCTCAGCCATTGCATCTAACGCATTCACAATAATGTTTGTAAATACCTGGTTTAGCTGAGCTGGATAACAGCGCACTAATGGCAAATCACCATATTGTTTAACCACAGTGACATCGTGTTTAAGCCGGTGGTTAAGTATCAATAATGTGCTGTCAAGCCCTTCATGGATGTCAACATCTTTGACCGTAGCCTCATCCAGACGAGAAAAATTTCGAAGTGATTTTACAATTTCATGAACTCGCTCTGCTCCTACATTCATAGAGCCTAGCAGCTTATCTAAATCTTTTAGTAAAAAATCAAAGTCAATCTCCTCCTGCTTTTTAGCAATGGCAGCAGACGGATTAGGATATTCGGTTTGATAGGTTTTAATCAGGTCCAGAAGATCTTGAAAATACTCTTTTAACGGGTCAATATTACCTTGAACAAAGCTGATGGGGTTGTTAATCTCATGGGCAATACCCGCAATCATCTGGCCGAGGCTTGACATCTTTTCAGTTTGAATCAGCTGCGCTTGGGTGTTCTTGAGCTTACGCAGGGTGTTAGAGAGTTCCTTGGTGCGTTCTTCTACACGAACTTCTAAGGTTTGGGCTGATACTTCTAGCGCCTGGGTATATTGTCCTACCCACTCGATTAGCTGGTTAAGCGATAGGGCTAGAATTCGAATATCGTCTTCAGTATCGGTGGTTGCCCGCAGATCAAATCGGTTTTCCCCAGCAACTCGCTGGGCGATCAGGGTAATATCCTGAATGGGTCTGGCAATTCGTTTGGCAATCCAATACCCAATGGTGGAAGTTACCAACGACCCTACAAACGTGACAATGGCAATAAAAAACCAGAGTGTCTCTTTGGCCTGGGTCAGTGACTGCTGTGAAATTAGCAGCACTAGCTGAAACTGTTCACCTTCTAGGCTTGTTAATTCAATTGGCTGAGCTAGAAAGTCTTCTTGGTCTATTCTGACGTGGTTGGTGAGTTTGTTGAACGTGAGTTTGTCGGACGGCACAGCCTCAGCTGAAACTGTGGATGCGACAATACTCTCTTCTGATAAAACAACAATCTCTGCTTGAATCGTTTGATTAATCTGTGTGAGAAAATCGTTGCCGAGAGCAGTTCCTAAAATGACCCCACCAATGACACTCTGCTCATTTTTGATGGGGGCAGTACCGACCAAAAACGGTGGACCAGAATTATCGCTGCTAACAATAGCAGTAATGTCAGACCCAGTCACCAAAAGATTTTTAATTTCTTTATCCTGTAGGTTAATGGTCTGAAAACCGTTGTTTTGAATATTGAGCAGCTCTTGTTTGTTCCGGTTAATAATATTGATAATATCGGTATCCAGGCGGCCCTTGATAGGCAAAATGACTTGCCGCAGTTCATTTATATCTTGGTTAATGATGTCTTGTGCCATCAGGTCTTCGATGGCTAATAAGCGAGCCCCCCGCCGCAATGAATTCATCTCTCGATCAATGTCGCGTTTCACCAGGGCAGCAAGCTCTTCTGCTTGTTCTCGCTGATCTTGCTCTAGCTTATTGGAGAAAAATATTCCGACTGTAGCAACATTAGCTACCCAAAAACCAAATAACATCACAATAAAGGGAACGCTAATTTTTAGCGGCAGGGATGCTTTTTGATATCTGAGTAGCAGGCGTTTTAGATACAGTAACCCCATAAGTTAAAGCATGATTAAGACATCAACTGGCGTCGAATAGAAGAGAGCTGGTATCATTCAATATTTGTTGTCCTTTTGGACTAGTAGCAAACTTTAGAAAGTCCCAAACTATACTAGAGGGCTGGTCATTTACCATAACCCCCAGGGGAAGCGTCATGGGATATTGGCCAGATTGAATGGTCTCAGTCGATGGGGTAACGTCATTGATACTCAGTATATTTAGTTGGGCTAAGTCTTCTACCTCATTTTCATAGGCAACAGCCGCCATGCTAAATTTTGTGATAGCTGCAGTTTCGACTACCTCATCGTCTTCAGGAAAAACAATGGCATTGGGAGTAATGGTCAGCGTGTCCCCTAGATAGGTTTGCCGTAGCACCTGTTTTTCATTTTCATCCTCTGTAAAGTCAAAGAGTACGATCTCAGCGTCTGGGCCACCAAGGGTTTTCCAATTGGTGATTCGACCACTGTAGATTGCTTTAAGTTGTTCGCTAGTGAGAGTATCAATGCCGGTAACGCTCTCATGGACAACAACAACGAGAGGAATTTTAGTCAGACGAAAATAGGTAAGTTGGTCAGTGATTTCGTCAGAATCTGGTTCACGACTAACACCACCGATGTCAATTAGACCACTTTTAACGCCTTGAATCCCGCCGCTGGTTTGGCTAGGAGGGAAAAAATTAAACTCTACTTCGGGTGCTGTAGCTTTGTAAGCTTCTGCAAGTACTTCAAGGGTTTCGTAGGTTTCTGCAGACCCGCCAATGTTGACGGTGATGTCAGTTGGCTGACTGGACGGTGCTTGGACAAAGCAGCCGCCTAAAACTAAACTACCTGCTAGACCGTAGTGTAGGGAGGTGCCGGCTACGTACTTGCTAACAGACCGCAGGATATTGGGTTGTCTCCGGTTTTTTAGACTGGCTCCGTTACGATTTGGCATATTTCCCTGCGTAGCTGCAGCCGACTCTACGTTCTCTAGTTTTACATAGGTTTTGGCTCGATCTATTGATACAGCCAGATCCTACATATATCAGTCATGAATCAATCATGAATTGATTAAGTAACAATGGATTCATCTGACTACGGGATAGCGGCCCACGCTACACTAGCTACGGTTGTTCTGCGATATCTAATGACTCTGCTGGCGCTACGGGACATAAGCAAAGACTTTGGCATTAAGGAAATTTTGCGCGATGCCAGCTTTAGTATTGAAGACGGTGACCGGGTCGGGCTGATTGGGACCAACGGCTCCGGCAAATCGACGCTGCTTAAAATGATTGCGGGGCTAGAACCCATTGACAGCGGTGAAATTTGGAAGAATGCTAGCAGCAAAATTGTATATCTGTCTCAGCAGCCAGATCTCGATGAAGAGCTGACTGTGCTGGAGCAGGTGTTTGCCGACAGCGGCGATAGTATGGCGTTGGTGCGGCAATATGAGCTGATTTCTGCTCGTCTAGCTGAGGCTAAAGGCGACGATGCGAATCAGCTGATGTCGATGCTGTCGCGGGTGTCGCAGCAGATTGACCAAGCGAATGCGTGGGAATTGGAAACCCAGGCCAAGGTGGTGTTAACCAAGCTGGGTATCGAGGATTTTAATGTCAAAGTGGGGACACTGTCGGGGGGCTATCGAAAGCGGGTTGCGATCGCAACGGCCCTTTTAGCTGAACCTGACCTGATTTTGATGGATGAGCCTACCAACCACCTGGATGCTCTATCGGTGGAATGGCTGCAGGACTATCTTGGTCGCTATCGCGGTGCCCTATTTCTGATTACCCATGACCGCTATTTTCTAGACCGGGTTACCAGCCGCATTCTTGAAATCGACCGGGGTGATTTGTACCCCTACAGTGGCAACTACAGTTACTACTTAGAAAAAAAAGCTGCCCAAGAAGAGGCGGCCGTCAGCAGTCAGAAAAAACATGCGGGTGTACTGCGTCGCGAGTTGAAATGGCTGCAGCGCGGGGCTAAGGCCCGTAGCACCAAACAAAGGGCCCGTATCGATCGCATTCGAGACATGCAGGATACCGAATTTAAGCAGGCCCAGGGAAAAGTAGAGATTGCCACTGCCGGTCGTCGTATTGGGAAGAAAGTCGTTGAGTTAGAACATGTCACCAAAGGCTACGATGGCCGCACCTTAATTAAAGACTTCTCCTATCTGTTTACTCCAGAAGACCGCATCGGCATCATTGGTCCCAACGGTGCGGGCAAATCCACATTAATGAACATTATCACCGGACGCGAGCAGCCCGATGCTGGCACCGTCGAGATTGGGGCGACTATCCACATTGGCTATTTTGACCAGTATTCAGACGATGTCAACATCAATGAAAATCAGCGGGTGATTGACTATTTAAAGGATGTAGCTGAGCTAGTGACCACAGCTGATGGCACCGTGATTACCGCATCTAAAATGTTGGAGCGGTTTCTCTTTCCGCCCGACCAACAATATGCCCCGATTCATAAACTCTCGGGTGGTGAGCGACGTCGGCTATTTTTGTTGCGAGTGCTGATGCAGGCTCCCAACGTGCTGATCTTAGATGAGCCGACCAATGACCTGGATGTGCAAACCTTGGGCATTCTAGAAGACTATCTAGAAGACTTTAACGGCTGTGTCATTGTTGTTTCCCACGATCGCTATTTTCTGGACCGGACGGTTGAAACAATCTTTTCGTTTGAAGGGTTAGGCAACCTCAAACAGTATCCTGGTAATTATTCAGTCTATTTAGACTATAAAGAAAAAGCTGAACAGGCTGAAAAACAGAAGCAGGCAGCGGCGGCTAAACCTCAAAATTCAACCCTTAGACAGGTTCAGGGCAAGTCCAAAACTCAAAACTCCTCCAAACCTAAAAAAGTCTCTTATAAAGAAAAACGCGAGTACGCCTCATTAGAAGAGAAAATTCCTGCTTTAGAAGAGGAAAAAGCAACTCTAGAAAAGCAGCTCTATACTAATCCACCCAGTGATTACAACGACATGCAGACGCTCTCTCAGCGGCTAGCAGATCTGACAACAGAGATTGATACGGCCACAGAACGGTGGATGGAGCTAGCCGAACTGATGGAATAAGGCCCTACTTTTGGATTAGGCCATATTTGTCGATAATGCCTTGCTGCTTGAGGTCTGCAAGAAAGTCGAGGGCAATGGGAGGGTTAAAAAAGACGCAGCTGAAAGTATCGTAGGCTGCGATCGCAACTTTTTCCTCTACTGCAATCTCTAAATGCATAATATTGCAGTCAAGCTGTTCTTCATCCGTAAGCACCTTGACCAGAGTATCAGTAGCATTGTGTTTTATGGGCATCAAATATCCAACCCCTGCTAGCTGACTGTTACCAAACGGCGAATTTGACCCAATCCGGGCTGCTGAAAATTGACTAAAGTCAAATTCCTCAATTAGCCACAGTGCTAGCCGTGTCTGTTCACCGGCAACGCTCGTAAAAATAGCTCGAATAAACTCGTCTAAATGCTCAAAGCCGGGTTCAATAAAACCTTGATAAGCTATTATTGCAGTCTTAAAAAATCTATCTGGGGCACCAGGGGGTCATTGACCACACCGACACCTTCATATCCCCAGCGATTCATCATTTGCTTCAGCTGTGGTCCACTGATAGATTCAACAGCAAACCGGTTGGCAACTTCAGCCGCATGATGATTGACGTAGCTGAGGGCTTCATAGTCTGCATTAAACAACATCAAAAACCCCTTAGATTCCTGATTACGCGGCTTAGCCGCTAGATATTGCCCATCTTGGGTAGAGCGTAGTAAATAGTAAGATTTGGTGAACATAGGTACAAATTGCTTTATCCCTAAGCTAAGAGAAAAGCCGTCAACCGCCTATATTGCTGTTGTGAACCTTAACTGACTTTGAAGTTTTTGCTAAGGATGACATGGTTTAATTAGCTCAGATAGCGTAGGTGTATAGAAATAATTGTTGGATCACTGGTCACTGAGTCATTGGACATTAGCTTAGTCTGCTGGTAGTCTTTTCCAACATCATTTGATCTATTTACATGCTCCAGTCTTTCCAAGCTTTCGATTATGGTCAACTTGAGAGCAATCTGAACCTTATGTGTTTAGTATCATATGCAACGACAGATTGATATCTTTATCGAACCCAAGGATGCTTTCACTGTTAGTGGTGATGTGCTTGCGTTGAAATATGCTGATCGTTTTTACGGGATTGATGCAGCTGCTGCGGAAAAGCTGATACAGAAGGGCATTGACATTAGAAGCCAAATGCCTCGGCAAGGAGGCTCTCGCATTTTTGATACTGGTTCAACGATGGCCGTTGCTCATGTTCTGTTCGTTGGTGTTGGCTATCTTTACGAATTTCAATATAAGGAGATTCGGGAGTTCTCTCGTTTAGTCTTAGCATCGCTTTCAGTATCAAAGGCTAGAATCCGCCGACTTGTTGTTACACTCCACGGTCCAGGATATGGGCTTGATGAAGTAGAAGCTTTCGAGTCTGAGATCGCAGGATTTATTGACGGGGTAACTGCAGGAGATTATCCCAAAAGTCTAGAGACCATAGTTATTGCCGAACGGAATTTATCAAGAGCTCAGCGACTCCAAGCTTCTCTCGATGAACTATTGCCAAATGGCAGAATAGCGATTTCTGGTTTCTCAGGTTCAAAGACATTAGACCAACGAGCGTCCGATCGACTAAGAGATGTTGGGTACGAATCAAGTAGTAAGGCGCATGTCTTTGTTGCTATGCCCTTTGCAGAAGAAATGGATGACGTCTATCACTATGGCATTCAAGGAGCGGTAAAAGCAGCTGGTTTTCTTTGTGAAAGAGCAGATTTATCATCATTTACAGGCGATGTTATGACTTGGGTGAAACAGCGTATCGATTCCGCCACACTTATAATCGCCGATTTGACAGGAGCAAACGCTAATGTGTATTTGGAGGTTGGTTATGCATGGGGGTGTAAAAGGCCGACGGTTCTGTTGGTTCGTGACACAAAAGATTTAAAGTTTGATGTGCGAGGGCAAAGATGCCTTCATTACAAAAAATCAAAGATCTTGAACAATTGCTTCAACAAGAATTGGAACAACTTAAGCAGTCAACATTGTGATCAAAAAAGCTGAAGGCTGAAGGAAGTATGGTTAATATTCCCCCAGTCTTCATGCATAGTGGTGCAATGAATCCATTTTCTATTGCTGATTGTGGTTAAATCTATCGCCAGATCGAGAAAGGCATCCTTCACTCGTTGATAGAGCTATTTTCGTTTTTATCGACTTGTTGAGCTACACTATACCATTTGGTTGCTAAGGAAAAGCTAGTTAAGTGCATGTTCATTCCCTTGCCGGTTCTGTGATGAAACTCATCGTGCTTGTAAAAGCTGTTTAGCAGGCAGGGAGAAGGTTTTTATTCCTAGTCGAGTGAGCAGCGGTGAGACAATAAGTTCATCGTCACGATAAACTGTTGTTTCATAAAATCCTTCTACCCATTCCAGAATAGTTATCTGTTGTTTATTGGGATCAATAATCCAATATTCAGCAATCCCGCGTGCAGCATATTCCGAGCGCTTGTAGCGATAGTCTCGAGTTTCCTGCCCTGGACTCACAACCTCAACCACCAATAGAGGGGGTGGCATGTCCAGAAGAATAAGGGAGCGAGTTGCGCTATCCAAGGCAATCACACCTTCTTCTGAGAGAAGCACCAAATCTGGCACTCGCACAGAGACACGAGTACTACTGACGGCCAACTCCGTTTTCATTGACAGTCGTTCAAAGGTCAGACCTAGCTTCAAGAAAGTGGCCACCAAAAACATCGCAATGCGTCGATTAACCTCACTCTCAGCTGGCATGGCAATCAATATTCCATTTTCCAGCTCATATAATCCATCAGTGCCATCGTCATAGGCGAGGAATTCTTCAAACGTTATCTTTTGGGTGGTGACAGTCACGAATAGTCCTCCCCTAATATCGCCCGTTAAACTCGCGGAATACATACATGTTAATAGCCGCTACCACAAAGCAGATGATGAAGATTAATACACGAATGCCGTAGATAGGCTCATTCATCAGCTGGCCGTCAGCAAAAATCGGTGTAAACGAGAGCTCTAGCTTGGCCATGATAAACCCCGCAATAAAAGCGGTAATGGTGGATGTAGCCTGGGAGAGATTTTTGAGCTCACTGCTGGTGTTAGGCGACACTAAGAAACCCACAAGCCAACCGCTGGCCCAGCCGCAACAGCGATCAATATCGTTTGGGCAAAACCAGGGTCGTTTAACTCACTGTGGATACGGTTGGCCAACCAGATGACAACACCAAAAACAATAAACCCAACCAGCAAGCCACTGTAGGACCGCAAAGGCTGCATGGGCCTAGTTCATTTTTGAGAGCTTAATGCGCGGGTCCACAAAGGATAGCATTAGGTCAGCCAGCAAATTACCAATGATGAGCATGGTAGCCCCTATCATCAGACTGGCCATAATCAAATATAGATCCTGCGACTGTACGGCCTGTAGTGTCAGTCGGCCTAATCCTGGCCAACCAAAAAAGTATTCGGTAATAAACGCACCGCTGAGTAAACTGGCAAATTCAAACCCGAGTAGTGTAATCAAAGGGTTGATAGCGTTACGTAGTGCGTGGGTGTAGATAACACGGTCCTCCGGTAAACCCTTGGCACGGGCAGTTCGGATATAGTCCTGTCTCAACACATCCAACATCTGTCCTCGCATCAGTCGCTGCAGACCGGCAAAGCTGGTAACACTCAGGGCCAGTGTGGGCAAAATCATGTGCCAAATAATATCTAGCACTTTACCAATCCAGTTCAGGTCATCATGGTTAATGCTGGTGCGTCCGCCTACAGGAAATAAAGGAGTGGTGAGCTGGGCAAAAAACAATAGCAACAAACCCGTGATTAGAGCTGGAAACCCTTGGCCGATGTAGCTAAGGACGCGCAAAATGCGGTCGGTAAATTTGTTGTGATTAACCGCCCCGATGATGCCTAAAGGAATCGCAATGGCCCAGGTAACAAGAATTGAGGCAATGGACAAGATCAAAGTGTTGGGAATACGCTCAGCTAAGACTTCTATCGCTGGCCGCTGATAGGCAAAGCTCACACCAAAGTTGAGCTTAGTAACCACCTGGTAAAGCCATTGAAAATATTGCTGCCAGATGGGTTTATTTAAACCAAACTGTTCTTCAAACTGTTGGATAGTTTCAGGAGAAATCTGTGGATTTTGCCGTTGAGCATCCAAAAAATCTCCGGGGGCTAGCTGAATAATAAAAAAGCTAAAGGCTGAGGCTAGCAACAAGGTTAGCAATGCCTGCAGAATGCGCTTGAGCACATATAGCGTTGTCTCACTCGTAAGCACCATCTGCAGCGTTTGCAGCGGAGAATGCGCTTGGGTAGAAGTTGGCTCTGCAGTCATGGGCAACTAAATGTGGTCTCGGTAGTTAGCTGGGAAGTTTTGAATTCTCAGCTTTACGCTGAATCGATTTACATTTGCTAGCAGTGAATCAATTGATGATCACCCTAACTCATCATTCAAAACTCAAAATTAGCGCAGCATTAGTATGACAGTAGTGTAGTCACTGGAATGTCCTCTGGAAGCTTTTGGCGACCGTTTAATTCGCTTAGTTCAATGACAAAGCTAAAGCCGGCAATCGTTGCACCAGTTTGCTGGATTAATTTTGCGGTAGCAGCAGCGGTGCCACCGGTCGCAAGTAGGTCATCCACAATCAAGGGCCGATGACCGCTGCCCAGAGCATCTTGGTGCACTTCAAGGCTATCTTGGCCGTACTCTAGTTCATACGATACTTGATGAACAGCGGCGGGCAGTTTGCCTGGCTTGCGTACGGGGATAAAACTTAGCCCTAACTGATAGGCCAGGGGCATACCAAAAATAAAGCCTCGGGATTCGATACCGACAATACTGTCTGGCTGATAGCCGACTGCTTGCTCTGCCATCAGATCGATGGTGGCTCTAAGACCATCAGCGTTTTGCAGCAGTGTCGTAATGTCTCGAAAAAGAATACCTGGTTTTGGAAAGTTAGGTATCTCACGAATCAGTGCCTGGATATCTGCGGTGGACTTCACGGCTAGGTCTGATGCAGGACGGCCTTATTCTATACTGTGCGGGGCTGCTGATGTGGTCTGACAGTGTACTGCCGAGAAACATGTCAGCTTTGTCTTGCCTTCCGGCAAGATTCCAGTAGGATAGGGTGCAGAAAATGTCTTTAATGCCCGACTGCCTGTGAATAGCGTTCCTCAGTCCGCAGTTCCTACTAAACGCCGCTGTACGGTGACGGTTTCAGCCAGAGCCTGGCATGGCTCAAAGGCAGCAGCGCAAGCGGTGGGATGTGGCAGCATTTCTGAGCTACTGGAAAAACTGGGCAATGGTGAACTGGCGGTTGTGGCTGCAGATGAAGTAGGCCCCCCTATTGATGAGGCAGCAGCGACGATCGGCGAACAGACGCTTGCGGTAGATGGGGCTACATCTAAGGTGGGGGCGGTCACAGCCTGGCCGCTGGATGCGAGATCGCACTCCCCACAACCGACCTCCAAACCACTGGCCAAACCACGGTTATCGTTGGGCAAACTGCCAAAAATCGCGCTGACCGCGACCTGTGCATCCCTAATTCTGTTACCGATTCTCTACGTTTTAGACTTACGTCTCTCAGAGCCTCCCAACGCTGACCTTGATCTCAATAGTGCCGTAACCCTTACAACAGGGGATACCATTGCCGGCTACGAAGTCACTGACCACATGCGTATTCGTCCGGTGCACCCGGTGACTGGGGCGGTTAATGTGCCCCACAACGGGGTGGATGTGGCCACGCCCACGGGCACACCAGTCTATGCAGTGGGGGTTACAGGAGATGAGGTGAGCGTGGAATGCTGGTGGGATGTGGATGGCGGTGGCTGGGTGGCCGAGCAAACGACAGAGTCTTACCCAAAGCTGGTGTTTCAATCACTACACCTGCTTGAAAATGAATGTCGCTCAGGCATATTTGCTAGCGGCGAAGTGATTGCCCTAACGGGCAACAGCGGTCTAGGCTCAGGTGAGCATTACGACTTTCGAGTCAAGCTAGATGGCCGCTATATTGACCCACCAAAACAGTTTTTAGAAGCCGCGCTAACCGGTAAGACCCTATCCCGCGATGGCAAGCTAAGTCAGCTGTAGGTAATTTTGAATGTTGAGTTAAAAGTTTTACTGGAGAGGTTTGTCGGGGCTACAGACCGTAGACCAAGCTTCTATGTCGGTGCGGGAGTCGAGGACACCCGTAAGCTGGCTGCGATAGCCAGTGAGACGCTCACGCTCTAAACCTTCAGCAAAGGGGATTAGCTCATCTACAGTGGTTGTCACACAGACCCAGTCTTTAGCGGCAGCGGCTTGGTTTAAGCGGGCTTCGAGAACATCAACCTGTGCTTGTAGGGCGGCCAGACGGTTGCGCTCAATATAGTATTCCATGTTTGCGATCGCATTGCTGGCAAACACATCATCGGGGCGTTCGTCTAAAGCCCGCCGAAAGTTAATGAGCGCAGTCTGATAATCAAATTCATTTGCATAGGTGTAGCCCAGATTCATTGCCCGAGTGTAAGCATCCTCAGGCTGTGCTGCTTCAGTCTGAGCCAGGGCAACTGAGCCAGGCAAGAGCATCGCTAGCCCCAAAAGTGAGCCCCATAACCACTGCTTTCCCATAGACCGCCTTAATGACCTCTCATATTTTCGCTATAGTTACCACGGATCGCTGCAAACCAACTGTCAGTTAAAGACAGACCTTCTTAAGTGGAGGGAGGTAGCACCATCAAGGGGAACTGATTTATCAGGCTACCCTTCTTGTATGTCAATGTTTCATGATGCTGAAGCAAATCACGGTCAGGACTTGCACACACCCACCACAAGTTGTTACATTAGTTAACGTTAACAAAAATTTACAAAGACCAAGTCTCAAAAGCGAGCAAAACAATGATTGCTTTGTTCAAACTGTCTTAGTCAATGTAGCTCTATTCGTCTCTGCACAAGCAGTTGAGGAGTTATTTAGTGGAAGTATCTCAGTTAATTAGGCGATATGCTGTCGGTCAACGTCAGTTTGAGCGGTCAGATCTACGAGAAACACAGCTGTCTGAGGCTAATCTGAACGAAATAGGTTTGAACTATGCTGATTTGACTTGGGCGAATTTATCCCAGGCAAGTTTGGAACATGCTGAGCTGGTGGGGACCATGATGTGGCGAACACGTCTTAGCTGGACCAATTTAAGACGTGCCAATTTGGGTCGTGCTCTGGTGCTGCGCGGCTGTCTGACTTTTGCGAACTTGACGGAGGCCTCGCTGCAGCAGGCTGATCTACGTCTTAGCGATCTGCGACAGGCAAATTTGCAAGGGGCAAATTTACAGGGGGCAAAGCTTTGTTTTGCTGATTTGAGTGGTGCCGATTTGTCCTATGCCGACTTAAGCGGTGCTGATTTGACAGGGGCTACCATACGAGATGCTAACTTGCAGCATGCGCGGTTGGATGGTGCTATTTCTAAATCTAATGTTCCACCGGCCCTAGTCTAGCAATGCTAGTAAGACCAAAACCTTGTTTGCGTGATGGTTGGTGGCATCACTATCGCTGCTGTGTACCCCTCCCTTGGTTTAACAATTTGAAGCTGCCATGACTGACCAGGTATTTTTAGCTGTGGTTCATTTGCCAGGTCTACTTCTATCGCCATAAGTGATTCGCTAATGCCTTGCCCAGTTGCTTTAAGGTACGCCTCCTTACAGGTCCAATATTGTAAGAACCCGACACTTTGTTGATCGATCGACATAGTTGCTAGAGCATTTTGTTCCGATAGGGCTAGGCATCTCTTAATGAGACCATCCAAACGATCCATTAGACGTAGCTGTTCGATGTCGACGCCGACAGCCACTCTGGCAACTCCACACAGGGCATATTCGCCCGAATGGGAGAGATTAAACTGTAGTGAGTCATTGCCCCGCAGAAATGGTTTGCCATGGGGACCGTAGTCAAAACATAGGTTGGCCGGATCAAGCTGAGAATAGCGGGCCAAAATTCGTCGCAGACTGCTGCGAGCGACAGCAAATTTTCGCTGGTCCTTGGCAAAGCGATAGCGATTAAGACGATCTATCTCGTCTTCTGATAAAACATCTACCTGCAGAGGGTGCTCAAGGGAAATCAACCACAGATCTAGGGTAGTTTGACCCAGGGTTTTATGGCAGCTATCTGTGGCGGGTATCCAAGGGGTATGACTAAGATAGTTTTTAATATTTTGTGCCATATCCCATGTCATATTTTTTAGGGAGCTGTCAGATTTGTCTGGCGGGCTACCATCATTGTTGAGCGGTACCCAGGTAATTCTGACGCAATCGTCTAACGCAATCAAATACAGTTTTGCTAAAGAATCTGCATTGTCGGGGGACAGCGCTATTCAGGGTGACTCGTTTTTATTTCAGAATCGCATCATTCTGAAGAAAGAATTGTCAAACTGTAATCAGATACAGCTGAATGTGTTGCTATTGGTTGTTGCTATTAGCGAATAGTTTGCATGACCCTATCCCCCCCAAAGATGTCTCCTCCAGACCATTCGGTTTTCTATCACCCGCGTATTGTGATTGTTGGTGGTGGATTTGGTGGTTTGTACACGGCGTTGTATTTACAGAACTATCGTCACCTAAAAGGTAGCTCTATTACGCTGGTCGAGCCTCGCGATCGCTTTTTGTTTACTCCGTTACTCTACGAAGTCCTTACCGAGGAATTATTGCTCTGGGAAGTAGCTCCCCCCTACGAAACGCTGCTGACACAAACCAACATTCAGTGGCGTCAGGATTGGGCTGACTATATTGATTTAGAGCAACAGCGGGTGACGCTACGGCAGGGGGCTAGCCTGCCATACGATTATTTGGTGGTAGCGACAGGAGCCCGAACACGTCAGCTGCCAATTCCAGGTATTAATGAGCATGCCATCACCTTTCGCAGCTTAGATGATGTTTTGACGGTTAAAGCGCGGTTAGATGACTTGGCGCAGATGCCACACCCGGTGGCGGTCACAGTAATTGGTGCCGGGGCTAGTGGTGTGGAGTTGGCTACTAAAATAGCGGATCGGCTGGGTAAGCAGGGAGCGGTACGACTGGTGGATCGAGGTAGTCAGATTCTCAAACCGTTTCCTGCTGGGCTGCAGCGAAAAGCTGTACATGCACTGATTAAACGCGATGTAGATCTTCATCTACAAACTCAGGTTGACCGGGTTGGTCCAGAGAGAGTGTGGCTAGACGGTGCTGAACTGCCCAGTCATTTGACGTTGTGGGCGACAGGGACTGAACCAGTGCCATGGCTGGGGACTACACCGGTTAACATGAACGACTATGGCCAAGTGTGTGTTCGTCCTACGCTACAGCTGGAAGACTATTTCAACGTATTTGTTGTGGGCGATGTGGCGGCTCAGACTCAGCAAAAGCCAATTCCGAATACCGCCCAGGCGGCCTATCAAGCAGCAGCAGCAGTGGCGAGTAGTTTGGCTAAGATGACCCGTCAGCGTCAGCCCAAATATTTTCGCTATCTGCACTTGGGCGACATGCTAGCCCTAGGGAAAGGCAGTGGCGGTGTGTGGAGTTTTGGTTTTAGCTTGGGTGGCAAGCTGGGCGGTATTATCCGTCGGGCTGTTTATATTCATCGGTTACCCACTAATCACCATCGGCTTAAGGTGGTTCGTCGTGCGTTAATGCAGGCGGTGCGGTCAATTTGGCCCTTTGGTAAAGTATAATTTTATTTTTTTGGATGGGACTTGCCCCAGAATTCTTATTGTTCCTGAACTCTCGCTCATTTCCTATGTTTGCTCACTGGTTTAAACCTCTCGAACGCCGATATGGTCTTGATCTGCGTTCTCTGGCATTGTTGCGGTTAGGTCTGGCGCTGGCTATTCTCAGTGATTTGTGGGTTCGTTGGGGTAATCTGCTAAGCGACTATAGCGATCAGGGCAATGTACCGCGCAGCTTATTACGAGATTTGTGGTTGCCGGGGTACTGGTCAATCCATGCGTTAAGTGGCTCTGTCTGGTGGCAAGTAGGGTGTTTTGCGATCGCAACCTTGAGTGCCCTGCTGCTGCTGATTGGCTATCGCACCCGCTGGGTCATTGTCATCTCTTGGGTTCTACTGGTGTCGCTACACAACCGCAACCCTCTCGTTGTCTCTGCTGTTGATGACGTGCTGCGGGTCATGGTGTTCTGGGCCATGTTTCTACCGCTGGGCAGCAGCTATTCTGTCGACCAGGCATTAAATATGTCACCGACACCCCAGCCAAGACGCATCTTGACCGTAGCTGCTTTTGGCCTAATGGTGCAGCAGTGCTACATCCACATAGGGTCTGCTCTGACCACAGATATGACGGCAGGCGGAAGCGCCTTGATAGTGCCGTTTGCATGGGCTGCTCCGCTGCTGTTGTGGAGCCCCATCAAAACTGACCTCTGTCGGATGGTTGCCGTTGGCATCGGTATACTTCTGCACTTGGGTGTGGGTTTGACCCTAAATTTAGGTCTACTGCCTATACTTGGCTGTTTTACCTGGCTTGTATTTATCCCCTCATCGGTTTGGGATCGCTGGTCAGAGCGTGTTTACACACCCAAACAGTTGGGTCTCAAAATTTATTACGACGCAGAGTGCGGCTTTTGTAAGAAAGTCGTCCATTTTTTGCGCACTTTTTTGGTGCTACCCCGTCGAGTGCCGCTACAAATTGCCCAAAGTGACCCAGTCATTCAAACTGCCATGGAAACCCAAAACTCTTGGGTTATCGTTGACTGGCAGGGAAATCACCATTACAAATGGCACGGTATCGCTTATGTAGTCAGCCTGTCACCCATACTGCACCCGCTTGCTAAGGTACTGCGCTGGTCGCCGCTTATGGCTATTGGCACCCGCATTTATGAAACAATCGCCAACAACCGACGGTTTGCGGGTAACTTTACCAAACCGTTTAAGTATCAGTCGTTCACCGTTCGTTCTGTAAATGCTCTCAGCTGGGCGGCGCTGCTAAGTTTGCTGCTGATGACGCTGTTAAATTTGCAGAGCGTGACGGCGAACCACCAGCAGTCAACAGCCCTACTCCGCAGCGACGGCCCAGCGATGCAATATCTTGCCCCCTTGGGACAGGCCACCCGACTAGACCAGTCCTGGAATATTTTTTCACCGGAGTCTGCTAAGACCAATAGCTGACACCCATTCGTTAAATGTCTATTGGCTCTCTAAATTTCTATTAGCCCTCTCATGGAATTGATACTATAGTGCTGGCATTCCAGAGCACCTACGTACTTCCATGCAGCTTCGGTCACTTTTCCGCAACGCAGGGCAGTGGCTTTTTAAGTCGCCTGACCAATCCCTTGAACAAGCCTACGAAGCCGCTTTAACCATCAAAAAAATAGAAGACGATTATTTTGAGGGTCAACCGATTGCTCAGGAAAATTCCGACTATGGTGATATTGCCTACCGATACATCAAAGGGGAGGTAGAACGTAACATCATCGTGATCAAAGAGCGTATGATCGCGTTTGAGTCTACCCGATCTGGCCTGTCCCAGGGACGGCAGATGGAAGTTCAATCCTATGACGATCAGCAGGACGAATACACGCTAGATCTGATTGATCAGTCTGCTATCGTTTTTAAGAAATTACAGTTTATCGAAGATATTCTGGGTCGCTATAGCGAGTTATCTAGTCAGCTCCCAACAGCTGCAAAGACCGGTGAACTCAATGGTTCTCAAGGTGGCGCTGTCGGCAAGACCGACAAAGGTCGAGCGGGGCTAGCTGCTCGCAGCAGTGTGTTGCCTCGGTCTATTTTACGCACGGTTGATCGGGTCAAACAAGATCTTGATCCTAAAGCTGAAACTGATGTCATGCGTAGCTTTCGAAAATCCCAGGGTAAGACCAAAATTGCCCTGAGATTTGTTTTATTATTGGCGATTGTGCCGTTGCTGACTCAGCAGTTGACTAAGCACTTTGTTGTTGGACCTGTTGTGGACTATGCCCGCTCAGCTACCAATGCTGAGGTTTTTCTCAACGATGAGATGGAAGAAGAAGCCCTGCATGAGCTGCAACAGTTTGAAGAGCGACTGCGGTTTGAGGTGATTTTAGGCAAGGTGGCCGCCCTCAATGAAACTCAGCTAGAGGAGCGGGTGCTGGATAAAGCATAAGATATTGAAGAAGAGTATCGCCAGCGTAGCGCCGAGTCGGTCAAAAATGTGTTTGCAGATATTTTTGCAGTGGTCGCTTTTTCTGTCCTCTTGAGCACCTGTAAACGACAGGTAGGTACGCTCAAAGCCTTTATCGATGAGATTGTTTATGGTCTCAGCGACAGTGCCAAGGCGTTTATTATTATTCTGTTTACCGATATATTTGTGGGGTTCCACTCGCCCCACGGTTGGGAAATTTTATTAGAAGGGTTATCACGTCATCTGGGATTTCCAGCCAACCGCGACTTTATCTTTTTATTCATTGCTACCTTCCCTGTGATTTTAGACACGGTCTTTAAGTATTGGATTTTCCGTTACCTTAATCGGATATCTCCTTCTGCCGTGGCAACCTATAAGAATATGAATGAATAGAATTGACCCCGTGTAGGGGCGTTCCATGGAACGCCCCTACACGGGGTCACGTAAAAAAATGGCGAGAATAGTTGCATCCGTGGAAAAACCCACTACACTGACCAATTAGTCCCGATCAGTGGGGGGATACTTTCCCCGATAAACTGTTTAGCGGGGCACACACTTGTGAAGGAGCCTATCCATGAGCACACCCTGGGAGCCTGGTCCCCCCCTAGGCGCACGCTATAACGTATTGCGAGAATTGGGCGAAGGCGGGTTTGGTCGTACCTATCTAGCTGAGGACCTGCATCGGTTTAAAGAGCGTTGCGTGCTCAAAGAATTTGTGCCTCAAATCGATGACCCGGCTTTACTGGCTAAAGCTCAGGAGCTTTTTGAGCGGGAGGCTAAGGTGCTTTACCAGCTGGAACATGTCCAAATTCCTAAATTTCGCGAACTGATGCGCGAAGGGGGACAGCTCTTTTTGGTGCAAGACTACGTAGAAGGGTCTACCTACCGCAGCCTGTTGCAAAGCCGTCAGGATTATGGGGGTTATTTTAGTGAGACTGAAGTCACTCAGTTGCTCTATCAGCTACTGCCGGTGCTGGACTATATCCATGAGCTAGATATTATTCATCGCGATATCTCCCCTGAAAATTTGATTTTGCGTAGCCAAGATGGACGACCCGTTCTGATTGACTTTGGTAGTGTTAAACAAATTGCAGCTACGGTGGAGCAAGAACTCGCATCGGAGAGCAATAAGACTCGCATTGGCAAAGCTGGCTATGTTCCGCCAGAGCAGTTTCAGTCGGGGTCAGTTGATGCCACCAGCGATCTGTACGCACTGGCTGCAACGTTAGTGGTCTTGGCGACGGGTAAAGAACCCCAAGAACTCTACGATATGTATGAAGGTGTTTGGATCTGGGATCGGTTCATAGCCCTGGGGGAGCCACTCAATCGGGTACTCATAAAAATGCTGGCTCCGTCTCGGGTACAGCGGTATCCATCGGCGTCAGCCGTTATGCAGGCGCTCCAGGGCGATATGGTTCCAGGGGACGGCATTGAAAATTCCCCTTCTCCGATATATGCCGATGAAAATGGCAATGCTGATGCTGAACCGTCGTATCCGACAGACGCCACTCAGGTGGCATCCCCCTTACCCGCTGCCACTACATTAGATTCACCAGACTCGCAAACGGCCGTTAGCCCTGCTAAACAAACAGGCGATCGGGCTAGCTTTATCCAGGCGGCTATTGGTTTGTTGGTGCTGTTGGGGGTGACCAGTCTAGCGCTAGTGCTGTTTGCGGGCTCAGGGTTACGACTACCGTTTGGTCAACGGGCGGCAGAGCCTGAGGAGGTAGATACTGAGACAAACCCACTGCCTGCCGATGAAATTATCCGTAAGGAAGAACTTGCCCAGCGCCGTGAAACGTTAGGTGTAAACGAAGCCTGGTTAAATTCCTGGGTAAATCAGCGGTTTTATGATCAGTATCCAAATCTGAGTGGGCGTCCCCTCACATCCGATGCAGAGGATGCTCCTCTACGGCTGCGGTGGGATAATCTGACAGCGGAGGCTTTAGATATTTTGCAGCTGCATTTGAGTATGCCAGCGCGACGAGGTCTTGGGGCGTATGGACCTGATGATCGCGATAGCTGGCGACGCTCTGTGAATCAGCTTAATGTTAGCAGTCGTGCCCTTAATGATTTGGCAGATGCCAAGTTCACATCTATCTTTCCACAAGAACGGCTCGATGAGATTCTAGACCAGCCTGTGGGGCAAGTATGGTATGCCCTAGCTCAGGATAGATTGGAGGAGTTAAGCTCTGGAGAAACTCTCGAACGGGTGGAGTTTGAACCGGATACCTTTAGACAGCGGTTGACCGGGCAGCTAGCGCCAGGTGAAGGTCGGGTGTTTGTGCTTAATCTGCAGGCGGGTCAAAATTTACGTCTAAATTTACAGGCTCCTGAGAATAGTACATTGATGTCTCTTTATTTACCGGAGCCGTCTCAGGAGGTTCCTTTTTTGCTATCTGATGCGAGTGAAACCGTTTGGTCGGGTCGATTAGAGCAAACTGGATATTATGAAGTTGCGATCGCAGCCAATTCAGCCAATCCGTTTAACTACGCCCTGAGTGTTGGCGTTGATAATATTCGCACCACACCACCTACTGACGAACCGACCGAAGACGAACCGGCTGACGAGCCCATAAACGATGGCACACCGCCCGATGAACCAGCCGAAACGCCTACAGCGCCCGACACCCCATCTGAAGACGAACCGGCTGATGATAACGAACAGGATACGAGCGGAGATGCAGCAGAAGGCGTCGAATTTAATACACAGCCCTAAAGAGCCTCTACAAACGGAGTTAGAACCTGAATAAAGTCAGCCGCTGACTCATAGGGCAGCACGTTGCGACCAGGGATAAAGACACCACGGGCATTGGCAAAATGACTGGTGTAGTCGTCCAGGCGCTGTTGGGCTGTGATGTCTTGGACGGTACGGTCGATGGTGGAGGCTGTTTTACCCATAATCACCAGAATAGGCTGCTGGATAGATGCGATCGCAACCTTGTAATCCTGTCGCCAAAACCCAGCCAAAAACGAAAATACTGCGTAGCGTGTGGCCATATCCTGCGAGCCTGTGTCTAGCATCGCCAACCAATCAGCCGTGACATCGTTAGCCTGGTCAAACAGCTGGCGTTCAGAAAATGACTTGAGAAACTTCTGCGTTCTAGCGTATTGATAAAATCCCCAGCCCAGGGGCGATTTAAACAACGACCAGTTGAGCCGCTGTCGCCAGGGAGGTGTTGGGTCAGTCATCAAACGCCAGGCGGGTGGTCCCGACAGGGCCGCTCCTGCCACTGACTCAGTCATAGTTTTATCCGCCATCATCTCCAGCGCCACCGGCAGCAGTGCCCCCTGCACCACCACAATGACCGGCCGCTGAATGACTTCCTGAATAAAATGATGCAGCTGTTCAGCCCAATCGCGAGGACTGTAGGCACGACGGGGCAGATCGCTATTGCCACAGCCTAATAGATCGGGCACATACAGAGTTCGTCCTGGCCACTGCTCGATAAACGGCTGCCAAAACTTTCCAGCCAGACCCACACCGATTGGATGAATCAGCAGTAAAGGCGTTGCGGCGTTTTCTGTTTTGTGTGCCTCATAGGCGCAGGTATAGTGCTGCCAGCGATAGACTGCCATGGCTCCTGTTTGATAATAAATTTGGTGCTAATTTTAGCCTTCTCTATGGGGGTTGGTATAGTGCAGTAGTTATCTGAGACATCGGCAAAAAAAGTGGCGATAAAAAGCTAACAAGGTAAGAGGTGTGAAGTATGAAAACCGACACAGTTTCAGCTTTGCCACCTATGCTGACTGACAGATTGAATATGTCTGAGGCTGAAATCATTGATTTTTGTCAACGTTGGCACATTAGAGAACTCGGACTATTTGGCTCTGCTATCCGAACAGATTTTCGCGTAAATAGCGATGTTGATGTGCTGGTGGTCTTTGATAGCGCTCGGGATTACTTAAATAGCGAGAAAGTTCAGCGAGAACTAAGCCAGCTGGTTAGGCGTGAGGTAGATCTAACCCAAAAGCGATTATTGCTGAATCCCTTTAGCAAAGCGGAAATATTACGCACCTATCGAGTGCTTTATCCGCCCGAGCAAAGGAATTTTACGCATTTGATAGAGTGCAATCGTGCAATGACAGAAACCGCCCGCAATAATGCCGCATTGCTCGATATGGTCAACGCGATGGAAGCCATTGCTAGGTTCCTAGTGGGACGCACCTATGATGATTTGTTAGACGATGAATTATTTCAAAGTGCTGTCGAGCGTCAGCTAGAAATTATGGGTGAGGCGGCGAATCGGTTAAGTTCTGATTTCCAAGCCGCTCATCATGAAATTGACTGGAGCGGTGCGATCGCATTGCGAAATATCATTATCCACAAGTATGACGACATCGACTATGCTCGCCTCTGGCAGATTGTGTCGGTCGAAGTGCCGCAGATTTTAGTTCAGGTCAAGCCGTTAGTTCCACCATTGCCAGAAGCGGACAAATAGAGAATTGAACTTATCAATAGTTCATCACTAGAATTTCATCTACCTTGCCGCGCTTTGTCGCGTTTGAATTAATGGCCCGAGAAGCGCTGACTCGCACGCAGCAATAGTCCTGATATAGGTCTTGAATAAACGGTGTATAGGCATTACTCAACAACACTTTGCAGTTACGCCTCGTCAGGTCGTCGACTACGCTTTTTAAGCGCTGCTGCTCGCTACGAGCAAACCCGTTTCTGTAATAGCCCGTAAAGGACGCCGTCGGAGACACCGGATCGTAGGGGGGGTCAAAATAGACAAAGTCATTTTGGCCTGCGTCAGCAACGGCAGCGGCAAAGTCCGTCTGTCGGATGGTGACATCAGCTCGATTTAGATAGGCACTAACGTTTCTTAAAACAGTTTCATCCGCAATCGTAGGGTTTTTGTAGCGGCCAAAAGGGGCATTAAACTGCCCCTTAGAATTCACTCGAAAAAGGCCGTTATAGCAGGTTTTATTAAGGAAAATAATGCGAGCCGCCCGCTGGGTCGATGTTTTAGTCGCAAATTCACCCTGGCGGTCCCAGCTACGAACCTCGTAGAAGTAGTCTTTTTCGTTACGGTGCTGTTTCAGATTTTGGATCAGGTCATCAATAGAGTGTTTAACGGCCTGGTAGCAGTTGATCAATTCAACGTTGCGATCGCTAATCATTGCCTGTTCAGGCTGCAGCCTTAGCAATAGTGCCCCGCCACCAATAAACGGTTCATAATATTGACCCGAAAACTCAGGTACATACTTCAATAGTTCAGGTATCAACTGCCGTTTACCCCCGGCCCACTTTAAGAACGGGCGTAGGGCGATTGGAGAAGAGGTGAGTCGAACCATAAACTCTTAAGAATTTTCCACTTAGGAGAACCAAGCACCTACGGTAGGATGAATAAGTCTTTTAATAACTTCCTTAAATTCAAGGGCTGCTGCTGCGCCTAAATTTAGACAATGCAAGACTTTTTTTCCAATGTATCGCGCTATCCGCGTTACTTTATTACATTTACGCTGGGTGTACTCTACAGCATTGTTAAACCCTTACTACCGTTGTTTGAAAATCGCGTGACTGCAGTTGCGCTGATTGGCGCGGTAGTAGCTGGCTTTTTGTTTCTGAGTTTTACCCTCAAAGCCATGTTGGGTTTAGCCTAGGGCAACCCCATAGAGTTGTCTAACTGTTTAGGCAACTCTAGGGCAACCCCATAGAGTTGCCTAAACAGTTAGTGAGGTGGGCAACCCCCACCGTTTACGAATAGGAGAAGACGATGGCAACAAGTCGTCGAGTAGCACGCGTGTCCGCGTCAATTAAACGTGAAATTAGTCAGATGCTTGTCTCAGATATCAAGGATGACCGAGTGGGCGCTGGCATGGTCAGCGTTACCGCTGTAGATGTTTCCGGTGATCTGCAACATGCCAAGGTGTTTGTCAGCATTTACGGCACTGATGAAGCCAAAGCAGAAACAATGGCAGGGCTAGCAGCAGCCACATCCTATGTGCGTGGCGAGCTAGGCCGCCGGATGAGGCTAAGACGCACGCCAGAAATCATCTTTAAAGAAGACGTTTCCTTTGAGCAGGGGACTCAAGTACTAAATCTGCTGAGTAAGTTAGAGCATGAACGTAGCAGCGTGGATGAGAATGGCATTCCAGCTGTGGTTCCCAATGCCGTTGAGGATGAAGAAGGTCTATAGGCATTAAGTTGAATATCGACGATTTGCCCAGATTTGACAGGGTGTACGTCGGTGCACCCTGTGGCGTTAATGCTAAAACCCATCCTGCCCGACCCAGAGAGCTTGTCCCTATCACAGCTAGTCGCCCAGATAATCGTGGTGCGGACTACGGGTCATCTGTTTGATCACGAAATTGAATACCCAGCTTGGGAGGCAACCCATGAGCAGCTAGAGCATTACATCACAGATTTAGGTGTGGGTGGTGTCATTTTGCTGGGCGGTAGTGGTGCCGAAGTTGCCCTACGTTGCCAAGCACTCCAAGCTATGGCCGAGATTCCTCTCTTGATGTCAGCAGATATTGAAGAAGGCGTCGGACAAAGATTTAGCGGTGCCACCTGGTTTCCACCGCCGATGGCCTTGGGTGAAATTGCGCGCACTGATTTGGAGCTGGCCAAAACCTATGCCTACCGTTTTGGTCAGTGTACGGCCCGCGAAGCCATGGCGATTGGTCTCAATTGGGTGCTGGCCCCAGTTATGGACGTAAATAATAATCCAGCGAATCCGGTAATCAATGTGCGGGCATTTGGTGAAACGCCAGAGCTTGTGACTGAGCTGACCCAAGCGTTTATCCATGGAGCGCAGGAGTACCCAGTACTCACAACGGCTAAGCATTTTCCAGGTCATGGGGATACGTCAATAGACTCGCATTTAAGTCTGCCGATGATTAGCCATGATCTAAGCAGGCTGGATCAAGTGGAGTTATGGCCATTTAAGGGAGCCATTTCTCCTAAATTAGGGAAATCCGTAGATGCGGTGATGACGGCCCATATTTGCCTAAGTGCTTTAGATAATCAGCATCCCGCTACGCTTTCAAAGCCGATTTTGACAGGGCTATTGCGTCAGGAACTGGGGTTTGATGGTTTGATTGTCACCGATGCGTTGGTAATGGGGGCGATTACTAAAACCTATGGCCCATACGAGGCGGCAGTTCTGGCAGTAGAGGCAGGGGCAGATGTGGTACTGATGCCTGCCGATGTAGAGGGCTGCATTCAAGCAATTTGCGAAGCGATGCGAGTAGGACGCTTAGACGAAGGCCAAATTCGAGTGTCGGTGGAGCGGATCTGGCGGGCGAAACATAAGGTATCAGGACCGTTGGGAACGGGGCCATCCTGCCATAATTGGGAGCCTGCTGAGCCAGTGACTCAGGTGCAGCAGCTGGGGCAGCCGGAAACGTTAAGGTTGGCGAGGGATATTTTGCAGGCATCAAGCCAGCAGAGTGGTGCCAAGTTTAAGCCCAAAGGCCCAGGGCAAAATGTGATTTTGGTAGACGATGTTTTGAACTGTCGGTATTTACCGAGGACAGCTCCGGCGATTGCTGTACCGATGGAGTGGGGGTATGAGCTGACGCTGGTCGATAGCCGAGCAGCGCAGTTGCAAAAAACGGGGTTACCCACATTAGTGCAGTTATTTATTCGAGGGAATCCGTTTCGCAGTGGGCAAAATCTGGTGCAGTTGGCTCGCCAGTATTTGGAGAATGCTGCAGGAGATTTGCAGGCAGTGGTAGTCTACGGAAGTCCCTATGTGTTGGAGCAACTAGTGTTGCCGGACAGTCTGCCATGGATGTTTAGCTATGGGCAGATGCCAATGGCACAATCTTTGGCGCTAGAAAGTTTGCTAGGTGGAACAGTCGCCGTTGGAGCAGTGGATCGAAGTTTTACGGATTAATCTGCAGTTGAAACAATCAAACAAGTCATGCAGATTTAATCAATGGGCGTTGCTGATCTTCTGCAAATAGACCCAACCTACTTACACCTGAACTAATCTACGCACCGAAAGGATTTTAATGGGCTGAAGTGGGACAACAGCAGATTTAGGTACCGTTACGACATCAATTGATTCTCCCAGAGCATTGAAGACTTCAAGGATGTAACCTCCTTCGATTCCTTCAGGATCGGGGACAATATCAATAAATGTGGCGATATCGCCTTGTTTCAGATTGTATTCGGGAAAATCTCGATTGAGCGAAATGCGGTCATAAAGGTTGATCGTAGAGTTCTTCATCGTTAAATTCCCCCTGCTATCGCTGTAATGAGTTCAAGGCTTTGGTAAAGGGGACGGCTATTGGACAGGGTTAGCCGATAATGAGTTTCACCTATATGAAGTACTGCTGTCTGAATCTGGCGCTTAGCTATAATTTCCAACAGTCAGACTGGTTGGGTAAACGGTCGTTTACTCGATCTCTGTGGTAAACGGTAGTCGCATGTAAACGCCGCGCGGATCGTTGAGGGTTTTTAGTAACGTGAGATCCTCTCGAAGTTTCATTGCTTCTTGCGAAATCGGATCTTGAGCCCAAGGTAACTTTGAAACAATACCTGTGCCAAAAAGACTGTTAAAGATTTGTTCTTCTATGGTGGGAGGCTTGGGCAGTTCTTCCACACTCCATTCGTCTAGTTCTGCCGCTGTTGCTGCTGCGGCAATCGCGTCGTTGAGTCCCCCCATCTGGTCAACCAAATTAGCGGTTTCAGCATCGGTGCCTGACCAGACGCGTCCTTGTGCTACCTGGTCAATTCTTTCTTTAGGTAGCTCACGACCTTCGGCGACTAAGGTCACAAAGCGATCGTACAAAGTATTGACAAACCCTTGCTGTAGCTGCAGCTCATCTTCGCTTTGGGGGCGGCTAATGGTGTCGATATCGGCTAATTTAGCGGTTTTGATGACGTCCCAGGTAACACCGTTGCGGTTGGCAATCTCCTTAAAGTTGAGTCGCAGACCGTATACGCCAATGGAGCCAGTAATCGTGGTGGGGGTGGCAAAAATTTGGTCGCCAGGGGCGGCAATCATATAGCCTCCTGAGGCTGCATAGTCTCCCATGGAAACAATGACGGGCTTTTCTGCAGATAACAGCTCTACTTCGCGGGCAATCACTTCAGATGCGATCGCACTTCCTCCGGGGCTGTTGATCCGCAGCACTACGGCTTGGATGCCATCATCATTGCGTACCTGACGTAGCGTATCGGTCAGACCGCCAGAGGTAATCAAATTGGGTGTAGAGCCCTCACCATCAACAATTTCGCCATTTGCATAAACAACGGCAACAGTATCTTTACCAAACTCAGGGCTTAACGTCTGGCTGTAGCGATAGAGACTAATCTGAGTAAAATCATCCTCATCTTCAACCCAATCTTTATCGGTTTGGTTAGTGAGTTCTCGTAGCTCAGAGAGAACATCGTCATAAAAAGCAACACTGTCCACTAGACCCGCTGTTTCCGCTTCGGCTGCAGGCAACAGACCCTGATTCTCAGCAATGGCCTGGATGGCTTCGGGAGTGGTTTCTCTAGCCTCACCGGCTGTGGTTAAAAACTCTTGCCATAGGTCAGTTAACAGTGCCTGGGTTTGTTGTTTTTCTTCTGGGCTGCTGGTGGTACGGGTAAAGGGTTCAATGGCAGACTTATAGCGGCCAGCTCGCAATACCTGAACACCGACACCGTATTTGCTAAGGGCTCCGGCTAAAAATTGAATCTCAGCTCGAAAACCATTTAGCTCAATGATACCGGCTGGATTTAAGTAGAGAGAATCGGCAACTGATACTAAATAATAGTCTCGCTCACTCCAGATTGTGTTGTTGGCTAGCACGGGTTTGCCGGAGTCGGTTTTAAATTTTTCCAACGCTGCCCGGATCTCTTTGAGGGTGGCAAAGCCGGCATTGGTGTTGCCGGTGAGATAGATACCGGTGATGTTGTCATCGGTCGCAGCCGCTTCAATCGCCTTGAGGGCACCGTGGAGAGACATGGCCCGATAGCCACTGCCAGAAAGGGTTTCTTCTAAAACAATGCCGGGACCAGCATAGGGAACCGCGTCCACAATATCGGTGGATAGGTCAAAGACTAAAACTGAGTCTTTTTCGACTTCGGGTTCGGCTTCACTGGCAGCGGAGTTGATAAAAAATCCCGCCAGGCCAATTGCGCCCACACCCACTAAGGCAATTAAGCTAAATAAACCGATGAGCGTACCGACGGCACTAGCAACCGCGTATTTAAAGAAGTCTCGCATAGGGGGATGTGGGCGAAGAGGAATAATTTAATGACCTTAGCTTATGGTAAGCGCTGTAGAACCTGACTGTGTTTAAGGTCGTTAAGATTCCCTTGCCCGGTACAAAATAGGGCCGTTTTAAGTTCGGCGAGCTAATTTTCTGCCAGGGTATCGAGGGCGGTTTCAGAATGGTCGGCTGCCTTGAGAAAGGGAAAGGCCATACCGGCAATATCAGCCCCTAGGGCAATGGTTTTGGCGACATCTAAACCGTTGCGCAGTCCGCCTGAGGCAATCAGGGGAATCGTGGGTGCGATCGCACGTACACTCTCAATACAGTCCGCTGTCGGTATTCCACAGTCTGCAAAGGTTTGCCCTAAACGCCGTTGTTTAACATCCTGGGCGCGCTCACTTTCTACCTTGGCCCATGAGGTGCCGCCCGCCCCAGCGGTGTCAATGGCCGCAACACCAACATTAATCAGTTTTTGAGCCAGACTGCCAGAAATGCCATTGCCGACTTCCTTAGCAATGACCGGTACCGGCAAGTGACTACAGAGGGTTTCAATCTTGGCCATCAGATTGCTAAAGTCTGTATCTCCTCGGGTTTGCACACATTCCTGGAGCGGATTTAAGTGCAAAATCAGCGCATCGGCTTTGAGCCAGTCCACCACCCGCTGACAGTGCTCCAGACCGTAGCTATAGTTCAGCTGTACGGCTCCTAGATTGGCCAGCAAAAGGGCATCAGGGGCATGGTCACGAATATTAAAGGTGGAGGCTAGCTCGGGTTTTTCCACCGCAATTCGCTGCGAGCCCACCCCCATGGCCAAGCCAAATTTTTGTGCAGTCACCGCCAGTCGCTGATTGATCACTCGGGCCTGTTCAGTGCCGCCAGTCATGGAGGAAATCAGTAAAGGAGTGGTTAATTTTTTGTCTAAAAACGTGGTGCTGATATCCACCTGATCGTAGTTAAGCTCCGGTAGGCCACAGTGGATAAAGCGATAGTTTTCTAGACCAGTAGTAACCTGACGACATTGCACATCGTCCTCTAAGCAGATGCGCAGATGGTCTGCTTTACGATCTGCGATGGCGGCAGGATTGGTCTCGTCCAAGCTAATAGTTTGACCCACGACGTATTTTTGCGATCTTTCCTTATCTAAAGTAATCCCTTGGTTGAACCAGTTATCGTTAATCAATGTTTTATTTATGCTGTTGGCCACCACCGCCCAGCACCAGAATTTTTTGAAGCGAGCATTCAACGACTTTGTGAAGCACTTGTAAAGTCTAGATGTCTTTAATTAAGAACATTAGCTCTCAAACCAAGAGTTTACGGCAGCTTTGGAACAAGATGGTGAATTAAGCATCTTGATATTCCAGGGTAATGGCGGTGATTTGACCCGATGCCATGGCTGTGGAGTGAATACCGATTGTGACCCTGGCTGCAAGATGGTCGATCTGTCATCGGTATCAGGGGACAACGCCCATCTATAAAGCTGTTGTTTTGTGAAATAAACCTGTCTGCTGTGCTCAGTGTAGGACGGGTTATTCCGCTGTTTGACAGCAATAAAAATTATTAGACAGGAACAATTATTGGAACGGACTATGAGGGATATCGCTCGGAATTTTCAGGCACTGCCGCTGGTGTCTTGGATGGTGTGGATGGCCATGGCAGTAATTGCAGCTCCAGTGATGGCCTTACCCGCGCTAGGGACAACAGACGCTAATGGTAGTTCTATACTCGCAGAATTAGCCGCCAAGCAAATCGCCGAGGCGGAAGAGAATGAAAAAAGCGATGAATCTGTTGAGGAAGATTTATGGCTTTTTTCACAAAATGCCAGCGATCTAGCCGATCCCTCTGATCCATTTGTTTTTGATGGCAATTCGGTTGAAGCGCCTCAAGGCGGTGTGCTGGCCCCCCTTTCCGAAACAGAGCCGGGCACCAACGGAACCATTATCGAAGATGAGCTGGAGGACGGTCCACTAACACCCCCATCCCTGCGATTGCAAACAGCCGCGATTCAAGAGGGTGATGACTTTTCAGCCCGTGCCCGTGCCTATGGTCATTACTTTTTAGACTCTAACGTTGCTGTTGTTGGGGCTGTGGATGTGTCCACGGGGGATGCATTTTCGGATACGGACTCTACTGGCTTTAGTGTTAGCGAACTATTTGTGGTAGCTTCTCCCCCCACTCTGCCCAGTCTGCGTGGGGCCGTGGGTCTGATCGAGCTAACGTCCTTTTTTGACCGCAATAGTTTTGCAAAAGATAGTCTGACCCACTTTATTAACCCTGTTTTTCAAACCAACCCTGCCCTGGCAACCACACAGCTAGAGTCTCAACCAGCGGCCTTGTTTCACTGGCGACCAATCGATGAGGTGATTGTTAAAGCCGCTACGTTTTCATCAGATGGGTTTGATGATTTGAACTTTGATGCGTTTGCGGGTGAGCTGGGAGTAAATGTCGGCAATCTGATTGTGCGCGGTACCTATGTGACCGCGACTGATGATGGTAACCGCGATGGCATTCCTGAGAGTTTTCAGCTGAGCCGCAACGGCATTTTTGGTCCCCAAGAGGGCGGTCGCGAAGAGTCCTACGGAATTAACGCTGAGTGGTTTATTCCGGAGTTAAATGCTGGGTTGTTTGGTCGCTATGGCCACCACAGAAATACGGATCTAGATATTTCAGGCGATACCTACAGTTTTGGCGTCAACGTCCTGGATTTGTTTATTGAGGATGATCGCTTTGGTGTGGGCTACGGTCGTCAGCTTAGCGATAACGATCGACGTCAGGGAGACCGCCCTGATGTGCTAGAGACGTTTTACGATATTCGACTGGCTCCCAATGCACGAGCTGCCGTTAGTTTGCAATTTCGAGATGAGTTTTCTGAGACGGTTCTTGGAGTCCGCGTTCGAGCTGATTGGGATTTGCTAGAGCTTTTTGATTGATTAACTTTGTAGCCTTTACCCCTTTATGTACAGACGTTGCACGCAACGTCTCTCCAAGAAAAATTAGGAAGCACTATTGTTATGAACTGGTATCGTCGCACACTGGGTTTATGTCTCGGGTTTAATTTACTAACGGCCACACCGCTGCTGGTGGCTCAGCCTGTGGTGGCCCAGCTGCCGCCTAATTTAGAAAATCAACCCGCCCTGGTGCGAGAAGGGTACGCCCTGTTTGACAGAGGCTGGATCGATCCGGCTTTAGAGACATTTCAGCAGGCCGTACAGCAATATCCAGAGTCGGTGCCAGCGCAGTTGGGGTTAGCCCGGTCATATCTGAGGCTCGGTCAGGATGCCAACGCGTTTGAGGCATTTCGACGGCTCAACGTGCTAGAGCCTACCAATATTGAGGCACTAAAAACGCTGGGTCTGCTGGGGAGCTATCGCCCAGAATGGCGCAATGTAGGTATCGATGCGCTAACTACCTTGTTAGAACAGCCGGGGTATGAGCAAAACGGAGAGGTGAGATCGCAACGTGCCCTGCTACTTTTTTATCAAGGTCGTCTGGTTGAAGCGGTGGCAGACTATGACATTGCTCTAGAACAAAGTTCTAGTCTGGCAACCCAGATAGGTGCGGCCCAGGTCTATGCCTATGGTGGCCGCTCTGCGCAAGCGGTCGAACTGTTTGAAGGCTACATCAACGCCGGTCAAACCCTTAACATTTTCGAAGCTCAAGCCTATAGTTTTGCCCTGCGCCAGCAAGATAACCCTGCGGCGGCCATTGCGGTTCTAGAACCGTTTTTAGATATCAATGGTGACGCTGCCGAACAGGCCCAGGTCAAGGCTGAACTGGCCACCGCCTATGCGGCCAATCGCGACTATGAGCGTGGTTTAGCACTGATTGATACGATTCAGGATCAGCCCCTAATGGTCGCTCGAGCGCTCAGAGGTATGACCTTCTATACCGACGCCCCTATTGTGCGTGAGCGGACAATTGCGGCCTATAAAAATGTGTTGACCAGTTCAAATTTAAATGTGGGTACGGCTCGTGAAGCGGCCGATGCAGTGGGCTCATATCCCAGCAGTCAGCCTGTGACACTGTCCACCTATCGACAGCTGTCAGCGCAATACCCTGACGATGTCAGTCTCTATGTTCAGACTAGTATTTGGGAGCGTCAGCTGGCCCAAATTTCGGCCCAGGAGCTACGTCAGCGACTGCTGTCGGTCACACTGCCTGAGAATTCTACGCAGCTGCAATATATTGCTAGCAGCTTAGCCAGACTTGACCCCCCTGATGCAGAACTGCTCCCGTTCTATCAAGATGTGCTGGCTGCCACCTCTGCTGAGCCGTTTTTGCATTACCGTCTCGGTCAGATTTACCTGCAGCAAAACAAACTAGACCTGGCTCAAGAACAGCTGCAGCGCTATGCCGGAGATGATCCTGCCGTGATCTTGTTTCAAGCCGAGCAAGCCCGCAGGCAGGATGATACTGAGACCAGTATTGCCCTCTATCAGCAGCTAATTAATGACCCCACCAGTGGTAATGCAGTAGTAACTGGCGCCATGCAGGGGTTAGCAGGGGTTTATCAAGGTCAAGGGCGCTATGCAGAAGCATTGGCTCTATATGGGGAGATCATCGCCCTTAACCCTGGCAATGACGCCAAAATTTTGGGGCAAACGAGTTTGGCCTACCAGGGTAAATTTATCTCGGTTGACACCGCAGAATCTGTTCTAGACCAGTGGTTAGCTAGCCATCCTGCCAACGAGAATCCTCCTGAGCTATTCAGTTTGGTGGGGGCACTACCGGCTGACCCGACCCGTAGCGACCTATACGAGTCGCTGTTGGTGGCGAATCCTAATTCTCTGATTCTTCGTCAGCGGCAGATTCAGGTGTTGGCGATGACCGACCCAGATGCAGCCAATGAAGCGGCGGCTCAGCTGGTGGCTGAAAATCCCGATGCTCCTGAGGTTTACTTGCTCCAGGGGCAAATTGCTCAAGATACTGGCGATCTCTCAACGGCGGCAAACGCTTACGAAACGTTATTAGCTCGCAATCCTAAACAGTTTGATGCGATTGTTGGTCTAGCAGGTGTAAGGTTTCAACAACTTCGCTATCAAGAAGCTCGTCGTCTCTATAATCAGGCGATTGAGCTGGCCCCAGACGACATTAATTTACGTCAGACGTCGATTAGCTTAACGGTTGCCCAAGATCGTCCGCTGCAGGCTCTAGAAGAAATTAATGCGCTCCAAAGCCAGGTGCCCAACAACATTGGCCTGGAGCGTCAAGAACGTCTGATTAAAGAGGGTCTACTCCTCCACCGAGGCTTTCAACCGGTTTGGGAGCGTTACTAAACCGTTTCTACATCTATAGCCGTAGTTTTTTTGTAAGGTGTAAACCCCATCATCTAAACCAGATGAAGTTAAGACCGGTGTGTCAGCATGGGGGCGTCAGTTTATCGGCCAGCTGTTTATTGGCCAACTGTTTTGAGTGACAACTGATTTAGGTGGCAACTAACGGTAACTATTACTGATTACGTTTGTTAAGACAGTTATTGCAACGCTAGGCCAGACAAAAGGATGGAACAAAGATGTTGTTGTCGAGATCGGTTTGGAAATGGTTGCGGCGCTGGGGTTGCTGGCTGCTGCTGGGACTAACAATCAATATCTGGATGACTGGCTGCTTTGCATCTGTGCGATCGCAAGCTGTTTATGAGTTGCCAACACAGCTACCGGCAGCAATCGATATTGCTACGTCATCCTCGGCGGTAGATCGTCCCTTTTTTGAAACCACCTGGGAGCGTTATCGCGATCGCTTTATTCAAGCAGACGGTCGTGTCATCGACTGGGAAAACGACGACCAGCGCACCACCTCTGAAGGTCAGGCATACGCTATGCTGCGCGCCTTGATCATCGATGATCCTGAAACCTTTGATCGAGTGCTCACATGGGGAGAAGAAAACCTGGCCAGACGCGATCAAGACGGTACACTTATCGATCACCTTTGGGCCTGGAAATGGGGACCTGACGATGCACCAGGAGATGCCGAAACTTGGGGTATTTTAGACATCAACTTTGCCACCGATGCTGATATCGATGCGGCGACAGCCTTGATTATGGCCGCTCGTCGTTGGAACAAACCAGCCTATCTCACCCTGGCTAAAATTAAGCTCAACGATATTTGGGAGTTTTCCACAGCAGATATTGCGTTACAAGATGACCTCTCCGGTCGCTATTTACTGCCGGGACCCCTGGATTCTTTTCATCCATCTCCTGACGTTTGGTATCTCAACCCGTCTTATGTTGCACCCTACGCGTTTCGACTGTTTGCCCAAATCGACCGGCAGCGAGACTGGCTAGAACTCGTCCACACAGGCTACCGCATCCTTGAAGAAGGATCTAAACTCTCAGAATTGGGGCTACCCAGCGACTGGGTTTTGCTCCACAGTGAGGCTCCCCATTATAGAGAGCTACCCCCTACAGCCTCGATTAAGAGTGTCTATGGATTTGATGCCTATCGTGTGTGGTGGCGAGTGGCACTAGATTTAAGCTGGTTTGAGTCTGCCCCAGCCGGTCACTACTTAAACGACCATCTCCCAGCCCTGCTGGAGCTGTGGCAACAATCTCAACAGCTACCGGCCCAGATTAATTTAGCCGGTGAAGCCATGGTTGATTACGGTGCGACATCTCAGTACGCCATGGTCTATCAGGCCGTCCGTCATTTAGATACGGGAGTTGCTAAATCTATTCGAGAAAATAAGCTGATGCTGGCAGACCCCAACGACTTTTGGGATGGGGATTCTGCTTACTACACTCAAAACCTCGCCTGGCTAGGACTTTATCCGCCTGAGTGGGTGCCGACTTCCTGGTTCAAGTTAGACGACCGGTTTGATTAATTCAACAGTATCCCTATCGTCCACTGGCATAAGCTGTACGTTAACCACCTCTTCTCGGGCAGTGGGTAATGATTTACCAATAAAGTCAGGGTGAATCGGTAGCTGTCGATGGCCTCGGTCAATTAGCACAGCCAGACGTACCAAATTGGGGCGACCGTAGTCGATAAGGGCGTTTAGGGCTGCTCGGATGGTGCGCCCGCTGTAGATAACATCGTCTACTAAAACGACAGTTTTGCCCGTTAGATCGCAGGGCAGCTCACTTTTGGCGGGTGTGCGAGTGCTAATTTTATCGAGATCGTCTCGATAAAAGGTGATGTCCAAAGCTCCCACAGGTATCTGGATGCCTTCTAAACGCTCCATCTGTTGAGCAATGGTTTTAGCTAGCGGTACACCGCGCGTGTGAATACCTACTAAGACCAGATCAGCTAAATGGTCGGTTCGTTCAATCACTTCGGAGGCCAGCCGATTGAGTGTGCGACGAATTGCTTCTTCAGAGAAAATTTCTACTGTCTGCTCGACCATAAGTAAGGCAAAAAAGTAAATGCGATTATGCCGATGTAGATTTCAAAAACTCAATCTGTTTTTAGCTAGACAGCATCCAACTTTTAGCTGGACAGCATCCAACTTTTAGCTGGACAGCATCCAACTTTTAGCTAGACAGCATCCAACAGATTTAAGTAAAGAGTAAGAAATAGCTTAGACCAATTCACTCTGAGGTCAACTCTAAACCATAAAATTTGTGTTTTCACCCTGTGCTGCCTGCCAGCTACGGGCATCGTAATACAGTTCTTCAAGAGAAATTCCATAGAGGGCTTCCCGGAGTTTTTCCTGCAGGCGTCGCCACAGAGTCAGGGTTACCCAATCCTCAGCGTTGGTGGGGGATTTCAGCTCTAATGGGGTGATGGGCTCTCCAACAGCGTCTAAAATTTGACCCAGATAAATTTGATTGGGGGTTTTGGCCAAACGATAGCCCCCCCGCGATCCTCTTACTGATTCAACTAGACCCGCTCGGCGTAGTTGAATCAGCAGTTTTTCTAAGTAAGGAGCGGGTAGATTTTGCCGCTCGGCAATTAGTTTGACCGATGCTAAATGGCTCTGCAAACTCAGATCGAGCATGGCTTTTACACTATAGTGTCCGCGGGTTGTAAGTTTCATAGTTAGGGCGGATACTCAACCAAGTTTTAAGTTTAGAAACCTGTGAATCTGACTCTAGCTCAACAGGATAGGTGAGGTGAGAATCAGAGAAAAACTAACATAAGAAGACGTCATACAAGTTTCCATAATGGTCAGACTCTGAAGAAATTACTAGGTAAATCAATTCTTAATGCAATTATCAAGAAATAAATTCAAACAGCGTGCACAAACGTATTTCAATCATGTATGATTCTGCTCGTTATATGTTTTCTAAACGTATTCGTGTTAGAGATGTGTGTGAATGGCTAAACTGTCAAATTCAAATCCATTAACTGGTAAGACACTACTCAAGAAAGTTAAAGACTTAGAGCATCTCTCTAGAGAGGAAAAAGCTAAAGCCTGTGGCTATTACACGGTGACAAAGAATGATGTTGTCCGTGTGAACATGATGAAATTTATGAATGCGCTGATTGATGCTGAAGGTATTCAATTAGACAGTATTCAAACGGGTAATGGCCGAGGTGGACGGAGTGCCAGCTATCGAATTACTGTGCAATCTAACGGTAATTTATTGATTGGAGCTGCCTATACAAAGCAAATGGGTTAAAAGCCTGGGGAAGAGATTGAAATTTCCTTAGGACGTAAGCATATTCGCTTAAAGCAGCTTAATGTTGATGATGATGACGATGCTGATGAGTAAGCGCCATTAATCATGTCATCATTGCTGGGCTGATTTCTTTGCTTTAATTCAGAAAAAATTATGGGGTAGCCAGTAGTTTTGGATGTTGCCCTGGGGTTGATATTTGTTTACATGGCCCTAGGTTTGATTGCTAGTGAGGTGCAAGAAATTATCAGTACTATGCTGCAGTGGCGGGCTGAACATCTTAAGTATTCAGTTGAGCAACTGTTGGCTGGGGGACAATCTGCTGATCGCGTTGCAGCTCGTAGATTAGCCGATCAGCTTTATAACAGTCCTATGGTGCGTGACTTAAATTATGAAGCTCAGGGGTTGATTGCTCGATCAGCTCGACAGTTCATTCATATCGTGGGTCGCATCTATCGACTGGTGAGCCGGACTCGTAATGTATTTGGTGCCCAAACATCTGGCCCCTCTTACATCCCATCAGAAGCATTTGCCACAACGTTGATCGAGACACTGCAGTTAGAAGGATTGCAAAAGTCAGTTGTGGAAGTTCGTCTCAAGCGGTTACTGCAAGAACGGATTATGCTGCCTCTAGGGGACACGCTCCACGCCTTGCGAGCCGCTATTGGGGATGGCGCTTTGCTCGATGTTGAACTGCGTAATCTGGAAGCTTCTCTAGAAAAAATATTTATAGATTATCGAACAGGGCGTACAGGGCTAGCGCAAATTGCTGACCGGGTCCTGGCAGAGCTGGACCATTTTGCTGACCAGGGGGTACAGATTTTACCCGAGAGTTATGGGGCAACTCAGGCATTTGTTCGACGTTTGGGCTATTTGCGATCGCAGCTAGCAGGCGGTATGGATATTACAGAAGGTTTGGTGCGTCAGCTGCAGCCCACCCTTAAAGAGCTGCTGTCCCTTTTAGATGGCTCCAGCGACCCTGGTGAGTCTCGCAGCGAGCTGGCATACATCCGTCAAACCACCATTGAAGGCAGGCTGCCGATACGCCTCCAGGAGAGTCTTAGCCTGCTTGCTGACAAGGTTAGTCGTCGGACCGATACAGCAGAAGAACAGCTCAAACTATTTCAGGGTGAATTAGAAAACTGGTACGACCGGGGTATGGATCGCGCTGGCGGAGTGTATCGTCGTAACTCAAAGATCGTGGGGATTTTGATTGGTGTTGCGATCTCAGCTGCAGTCAACGCCGACACCTTTTACATCGCCAACCGATTAACTGTAGATGAAGCTGTTCGCAGTAGCGTTATCCAAACGGTTAACCAGGCATCGTTAGAAACACTGGTGTCTCCGTCTAATGACTCTGGAGCTTTGAGTGACGATCTTCAATCCTTAGGTAATGCAGTCCAAACAACACTATCAGACTACGCATTACCCATTGGTCGTTCCCCCAAATTGCTAGCCACCCAAGCCGTGTTAGAAGCAGATTGGCCTTTTCCCATACCGCGTCACTGGCTTGGCTGGATCGTTACCGGACTCGCTGTTTCCATGGGGTCGAATTTTTGGTTTGATGCCCTGCGGCGAGTAACCTCAGTGCGTTCTTCAGGTGCTAAACCGGCAAGCTCAACGGTTACTGCTGAGTAGGTAGCCAAACAATAAACGCTGTACCCCGATCACCAGGCGATAAGTGCGGGTATATCGCCTCTGGAATCCAGGGTAACGGCATGCTTTTATCCCAAATGGGGCTGATGGCTTCAATTGTTCCTCCCATTTGGGTTATCAGATTTTTAGCAATGGCCAACCCTAGCCCTGTACCAAAAATTGTGCCTTCAGACTGTACTCCTCGGTAATGGCGCTCAAATAAATGAGATTGATCCTCAGCTGGGATGCCAGGGCCATTATCACCAACAACAATCCCTAAGTACTGTTGTTTGCGTAGGCCACCCAAAAGCCAAACCCAAGCATGAGGAGGCGAATACTTAAAGGCGTTATCTAACAAGTTGGCAATGACTTCCTGCATTGCTTGCGCATCAACTGTGACTAATTCTTGCGAAAACTGTTCGATGGGGGAGTGCCAAAACTGTCGATGTCGCTCACTTGCCGCTGAAACGGTGACTGTGAGTAACGGCTGCAGCACGTTGCCCAAAAATTGAGGCGTCACTATCAACGAGCGCCCCAATGCTGGCAACAGTGGTTTGGCTTCAGCCTCATTACTCTCGGGCAATAAATAAGGTGTAACCTCCTTGGCTATATCTGCATCCCCAATATCGACAGCTGCATCAAAATCAGCCACTAGCTCCTTAAGATGTTGGCTTTCACGCACAATACCGTCTGCTAGTCGATAATTTGGGTCATCCCTAGACAAACGTCTCAATATTAACTTTCCAAAAGTACCGATGGCCGTTAGCGGATTGCGAAACTGGTGCAGCAGGTTATGGAAAACTTCCGATTGTTCTCCTTGCAATGCCTGTTTAGTTTTGAGACGCTGACGTAGCCACTGATTTTGCCGATCTAAAAAGAAGCCAGCCGCCAGACTAGTGGAAAATGTCTGCAAATACTGCTGCTCGCTTGCCTGCCAGGGACGATCAGACCGCAGCATTACCAAGACCCCCATGACAATTTCTTGGTGTATCAGGGGCAATACCAGGCGCTCTACGGTTGAATCAATATCAGGGATTGATTGACCGACACCGGTTAACGCCCCAGGGGATAATACATCCATCGCCCTTCCCGAAGCCGGTAACGCGCTACGTTTAATTAGATTCAGCGGCTCATCTAAGTCACTGGACTCTGGAATTTGGGCTACAGGCACCAGCATTGGCTCAGATTCCTGGTCAACTCCCAACGTTAAATAAATAACAGACGACACCTCGCCAAATGTACGACGTAACAATTTAAGGTGGGCCTGACATAGATCTATTAATTCGGCACTGGCGGGCATGATCTAGGCTTAAATCAGTCAATGGAGCAATCCTCAAGGGAATTTTCCCAATCCGGATGAATTTATCTAAAGTTTAATTTTTATCAAGATAACCAGAAAGCTTATGGGGATTTAAATCGTCCACGATTTTTGAGACATCTGTTATCAAAACACTTTCAGTGAATGCACCACAATTTTAAAAGAAGTTGAAAATCTAAGGCACAACCGATATACTTTGCTGGGTTAAGTGTTTTTGTAACTATCAATACACGAATCCACTATTCAAATCATGCATGGGAGGTCAATTAACTTGGCACGGAGACGTAAGCGCAAAAGTCGTCGCCGCCTAGAAGGGCGTCGTATCTTAGAATCAGTCCCTCAGTACAGCATTGAGAGCGGTGAGGCAAAGCCTGTTACTGCGGCTCGCAATTTCATCCATTCTGAAGGAATTCAACCACCAGCTGTATTACTGGTCAAGCGTAACGAGCATACCACTGACCGGTACTTTTGGGCAGAGAAGGGGCTTTTTGGTGCTCAGTATGTTGAAGAGATCCACTTTTTGTTTCCCAGTCTTCGCGCCCTGATCGGTGAAGAGGAAGAAGCGGTTCTTGGCTAATAGAGAAAAGTTAAGTGCTTTGGCAAGCACTTAACCTGTTCAAACAAAACCTATAAAAGATTACCAGGGAGGCGTAACATTTGTGCCTCCCTTTTTGGTTAGTATTTTGATGCACTAACCCCACTAGCCGTTTGAAGCGACTGGAATTGTGCCTGAGCTCTTTAGCTGAATAATTTCGTCCCGATGACCACGGACTGCTAAGGTGCATCCTGTGTCGGCGGTTTGAATCTGAAAAGCCACTTGCTCCTCGCGCTTAGCCTGCTTCCAGTAGGCAATGGCGGCCACCGGAGACAGTAAAATTAAACCAAAAAAGACAGCCCCGTAGCCGCTAAATAAAGTAGCCAGCACTAGGGCAAAACACATAAGGGCAACAGCGGCCAAAAAGGCTAAAAAAATAGCTAGAAAGAGACTGGGTCTAACCAGACCCACGAGTTTGATCCAATGGTCATCCTCAGTATCCGCTGCGGACGGAGCCAGCTGATACGCACGATTTTGAAAATAGTCAAGTAGCTTTTGGTGTAATACCTCTGGCGGTTGGTCTATCGAAAATTCAGCAATCTCGGTTCGATCTTTAGTAGCTGCCTTTATAAAGAAGAACAGTCCCACACCCAATAGCATGGTTAGGAAAAAGGTTGACTGACTAACTGCACTTTCCACAACAGCTATCCCTAGGAAAAACAACAACTACTGGAGCCACATTGACTATACCCCAGTAGTTGCGTTGATAGCAGTTATAAATGTGATGCAGCTAGCTATCGCCAAGGCGTATCTAGGGCCGCTTGCATTGGTCAAGAACTCATTGCCCGACGCCTAGGTGTCGTATTGCGCTGACCCAGAATATAGCGCTGCCATAATTCTGCTAACTCACGTGATTTGGTCTGCCAATCTGGACGCAGACGATACATTCTGCGGGGACGACCGCGACCCTCTACCTTCTTCCAGTAGCCCATGATTGCCCCTTGGTTCTCTAAGAATTTGAGGGCGCTGTAAAGAACGGTATCTGACAAACGATAGTCGGGATACTCGTTCTCAATGGCATGGATTAGCTCAGTACCGTAAGAATCACGCCGGATTAGCACCGAAAGGACATAACAAACGGCTAATTCCTTGTTGAGATACAGTGGCGGCGGATCCTCAAAAAATTGATAAATGTCCTCGAACTTCATGGTGTATTGCTCCGGCTGCAATGTGATTAGGGTTAAGACAGCTTGGCTATCAACGTTTGTTATGGAGCACAATGATGTTAGGGTTCCACCCAACGAAGATATAAATCGGGAATTATAGATAGGTTTAGGTCGTCAAGCGTTTTATTAGTTCAATCTCAGTTAACTAATGCTAGCGACTGGGTAAAAGGGTCAAACAGAGTCGACTTAAATGTTCAAGCTAAATGCGACAGCGTTAACTATTTCTGGTGCTTGCCTCTAGAGAGTGACAGAAGCTTGGAAAGCCCCTTCAACCCATATCTTCAACCTATATGTCGTTGATATTTCGTTAAAAGATTTTATTAAAAATCCAAGCTTTATTTTAGACGCTGAAAAATGCTTAATGGGAGTGCTGCCTTATATAGTTACTATCCGCAAACAAAATATAACTTTGCTTGAGATTTTGATAATAATCGCTCAGTTAACCTCTGCCATGGTGAATTTACGTGTGGCTACTGTTGTGAACTAGGGGGCGGTGATTCAGAAATCTGGGTTTGAAACAAACGTTGGCCGTTACGACTGGCAACAAGCTCTAAGGCTAGAGGACCGGTGGTGAAAATTTGTTTTCCTGCGACTGCTTCAATATCTAACGGAGCGCCGTAGTTTTGCACCCGGTTCAGAAAATCAATGACCGGTTCACTCAATCCACCCGCCACTCGAGGGTTATCGACGATAATAATGCCCTCTAGGCTGGCTTTGATTTGGGCACTCGTGACTAATGTACGTAGGGTTTCTACTAGGGATGGTGTACTTGGATAAGCTGTTTCGATAGGAACGCGAGCTAGGGTTTCTCCCTGCTCAAATACAATACGGTTGAGTTTTGCCTGTAGCGAGATCTCCACACAGGGGGGCGCTTCTTGCTGAACTACGCAAGGTTCACCCACCACATAGTTTCCTGAAACGCCGACACGAATGACATATTGCTGGCCATCTGTAATCGTTCTAGCGACGCTCCTGACGATTTGAGGATCGATGCGTAAAATTTGAATTGCTTTATTGGGCGCGTCCGGCCAGATAGCATTTAGCGCCAATCGGTTGGCCTCAGATAGCAATTGATCGAGTTCAGCTCTGGCGGCAGCTGTAGAGGGTGGTCGAGTAATTAATAGCGCTAGAGTTTGATTACGACTAATCGCTACGTTGCCAGCCCGCAGCTTCAGAAATTCAGATTCAAGACGTTGGATTTCGTCTTCTAAAAATGCCTGTTCGGTTTTGAGTCGCTCAAGGGCAACTTCTCGTTGGGCAATGGCTTGATCGCGCTGGGCTAATTCTTGGTCGCGCTGGGCTAGGGCTTGGTCGCGCTGGGCAATTTGTCGTTTGACTTCGTCTTGCTGGCGCTGCAGAACTTGACGATCACGCTGCAGTCGACCGATTTCCTCCTGTAGCTGATTTGCTTGCTGGGAGACAATGCCTAGTTGGTCTTGGGTTTGGCCTAACCGATTGCGAATAACTGTTTCACGCTGGGTGGCTTCATCTAGCGAAGTGATTACTTCTGTCAGCTCTCCCTCTGCGTCAATTTTTTGGCGGGTAACTCGATTAAGCGCATCCGCTACTTCGGCCTTGGCCGTCTCTGCCTCTTCTAAGTTGGCGCGAGCCCTAGATAAATTGGCCTGGGTTTCTTCAAATTCAAATAATCCTTTACGCAGTTGTTCACTGGCAATCAGCAGTAACCCTAAGGTAGAGGCCGAAATGACACTACCGGTCAAAATGCTTACAACAGTAGCTGTTTGGCGGGGGCGCAGGTTAAATAAAGAAAGGCGAGCTTTACCCACGCGCATGCCAATGCGATCGCCCAACGTGGCAATGAGGCCACCAAGGACGAGCACGGTCGCAATCAGTACTAGACCAACGTCCATTTAACGTCCATCTAATGGATCAAAAGCACCTGAGCGGGCTCTCGTATAGGTTACTTGATTGTTTGCCACTGTGGTGATTGCCAAGGACAACTGCCCTACGCAAATTGCTGGCTAAGCGCAACGGGATCATGAACGGTGATCTTCTTTTTGTGGATGGAGATCATGGTGTCCTGACGCAGATCCCACAGCAAACGGGTGACAGTAACCCGCGTAGAGCCAATTGCCTCGGCAATTGCTTGGTGAGACAGCTTTAAATCGATAGTGATACCGCTGGTGCTTGGAACACCAAAATCACGACAGAGAATTAGCAAAAAGCTGACTAGTCTGGACCCCATATCGCGATGTGCCAGAGTTTCAATCATCATCTCTGTCTGTAAGATGCGGGATGATAGCCCCTGCAGCAGCATGATTGAAAGTTCAGGGTGTTCCTCTAATGCCTGTTTGACCTGCTCAATGGGCATAGACATCAGCTCTACGGGGGTAAAGGCAACGGCATGGTAGAAGCGATCAGAGCGGTTGCCTGTAAGTAGAGAAAGTACCCCAAAAACACTGTTTTCTCGTAAAAGTGCCACGGTGATTTCTTCACCAGCTTCGTAAACCCTGGAGAGCTTAACAGCACCTTTGAGCAGGAAGTAAACTCGTTCAGCCGGATCGCCAGGAAAGAAAATCGTCTTACCGCGTTCGTAAGTTTCCGCTACAGGAGGAAATGAACCTGAGGATAGCTGCCTGAGTAAGTTGGCAAGGGGTTTCTCTGTAGTCACGGTGGTGGGGGTATGCGATCGCAAAGCTATGGCAAAAGATAATGTGAATAAATTAACTAGGAACTAATGGAGGAAAACCAAGATTTCGACATTTAAACCGGTTGGCAAGAACAGTCACTGCAAACCAGCATTAGCTATTCACAGGAAAGTACAGGTCAATGGTCAACTACGACTGCTGAAGTCGCTGTAGAACCGGCTGCTTAATTTGCAAGATTCCCTGACTTTAGACCAATAAAACTTAAGTTCGTCGGGTTTTTTGTATAATGGTATACCAAAGCTTGCTTTCCTAGGAGTTTATGCATTGTCTGGCTATTAATTTAGACAATAAATTACCGGACCAACGGCAAGACTATCCACTGACAGACAATTAATTACAGGACCAACGGCAAGACTATCCAAAGTCACAAAATAAAAAAC
>JBHJIV010000189.1:0-30483 GCA_050043105.1 Leptolyngbyaceae cyanobacterium
GGTGTACTCCTGTCATCCATAAACTTATACAACTGTGCTATAAACATATCACTCTTCTCTTCCTCTTCTTCTCCGCTTGACTGTTAAACACACACATAAGCATAGACATTTTCAGATGTCCAAAAAAATTGCAGCACAAAAAAACAGGTGTTTGAAAAAACATCAAAGCTTTTCTGGATGATTCGATAACTTTGAATTTTGGTTCAAAATGTTGGATTGTTTGGTTTATGAGAGACATTGCAGAGCGAGAAAAATATCGGAGAGGTGTCAACACCCAACCTACCCTAATAATTCTCCGGTTTCTTGGAGCTGGTGTAGCCGCTGATAGAGGCCACCTTGGGTTAATAGCTCATCGTGGCTGCCGGTTTCGCTAATGCGGCCCTGGTCTAAAACCACAATCTGGTCGGCCTCACGGACAGTGCTCAGCCGGTGGGCAATGATGATCAGTGTACGGGTGCCAAATAGCGATCGCATCGCCATCTGAATCGCTCGTTCCGACTCATAGTCCAAACTAGACGTTGCCTCATCAAATATCAGCACATCCGGGTCCATAATCAACGCTCGCGCAATACCGAGCCGCTGTTTCTGCCCGCCAGAGAGTCGCACACCACGCTCACCAACGGTAGTCAAATACCTATGGGGCATCTGCTGGATAAACTCATGGGCCTGGGCAATTTTACACGCCTCATAAACCTGTTCCTCCGTGGCGTCTGGATTGCCATAGAGCAGATTTTCCATTAGCGTGCCGTTAAAGACATCCACCTCTTGGTGCACAATCGCCAACCGTCGCCGGTAGCCGGTAACGTCTAGCCGTCTCAGGTCTTGACCATCGATTAAAATGGCCCCACTCTGGGGTTCAAAATAACGGAACAGCAGCTTCACTAGAGTAGATTTACCCGACCCTGAACGCCCAACTAGAGCAACCGTCTGACAAGGCTGAACCAACAGCTCAATATCTTTGAGGACAGGCTTATCGGGCGCATAGCCAAAGGTGAGGTGGTTAAAATGCACCTTACCGGTAAACCGATAGTCGGGCACATCGTCGCTCAGCTGACCGGCATCCATCCCCGGTGGCAGGGCCACAAACTCCTGAAATCGGGCCATGGCACCATACCGACGAACAAACATTTCTGCCAGGTTGCAAATGGGGTCAACTTCAGCGTAGGCCATGCTAGATAGCGTCAAAATCGTGACAAAATGACCTAGCGAAATACTCCCCTGCATAGTTGCCCACAGTGTCAGCGCCAGCACGGCAAATGTGCAGGTCTGAACAATCGTGCGCTGCAAGGTGCTGAGTCGGATGTACCCTAAATGGATCCGATAATCGACCACCTTAAACTCGCGATTTAATCGCTGCTGCTGGCGCTTTAGCTCCCGGCTTTCTGCCGCAAACGCCTTAACTGTTTTAATGTTGGTGATAATCTCCGAGGTACGACTCTCGGTATTCTCCATATACTTATCTAGTTTTTCTTCTTGGTAAGATAATCCCATCAGCCGAGAAAAACTGTAGCCAACAATCACTAAGAACGAAACCAGCACCACCAGGGCAATGGGCCAGTCAAGAAAGGCAATTACGACAAAAATACCCAGGATTCGAAAGATTTTAGGAATAAACTGACCAACAATTTCTGGATAGGTCCACGTGTAGTTTGCCAAGCCCTTAGCCACTCGCGCTGCGATTCGACCAGGGTTATTTTCATCATAAAATTCGAGGGGTAGCGTCAAAATTTTCTCCAAGGAACGACGGGATTTATCTCGTCGCGCCCGCAGGGCCGTATCCCAGTTAAACCATGGGCCAATCCAGGGTTGAATGGGGGCACGACCAACGGACAATAAGCCCACCAGCCCAAGTAACACTAACAATGAAAATGTTGGGCTGTATGGTTGTTGTAACAGCCGGGCAATGACAACAATGAAATTCTCTAGCGGCCGATCTAACGGCTGCTGTGAAAGAACATTTAGCAATTGACCAATGGCATAGGGTACAAAAAGATCAAGTATCTCAAATAGCCCCATAGCAACAGCGTTGAATGCTGTGATCAGCCAGTATTGCCGGTAGTATTTAAGGATATTAAGCAGCTTGGCCACAGATGCCTCCTGATGTTATCTAACAGACAACACTTTTTGTATTACAAACAGACTACAATCGTACTTCGCGAAACCCAGATCGACAAGGGGATTCAATTACAGCTAAGTCAGCGATGCGCTCAATAGCCGCCAGTCCTGGTTTGTCTCTGATAATGTCTGCAGAAACCAACTAGTCAAGGGTCGCTTGCGCATCGTTCAACCGCTTTAATGCTAGCGTCTGATCTGTTTGGATGGAGATTTGTAGATCGGATAAATCCTGAAGCTGCTGACGAAGAGAGTCAGCTTTTTTCTGCAGGGTTCGGCGTTTATATAGGGCGGCACGGGCTAGGTCTTCGCGATCACGACTAAGGGAGGCTTCAGCTACTCGCTTCCACTGGGCGATTTCGGCCTGGGCTTGCTCATACTCAGGTAGAAGGGTGTTGGTTGCGATCGCAATATTTTCTAACGCCTTGCCAAATAAATCTAAAATTGCCTGCGGGCTTTCTTGCTGAGCGGCCTGCCGAGTCAGCCCGCTAGGCACTTTAATTTGCTCTAGACGCAGACCAAACTCACTGAGCTGCGGGCTAACGCTCTTACCGATTTTGCACCAGTTAGCAAAATGCTCACAATTATTAAAAAATAGGTTGTACCGCTGCTCCCCCAGACGACTTTCGGCACGAGCAATCACCACCTCTGGAATAAATGCTGTAGGTTGAGGAAACGTATAGACTGGATTACCCCGTGCAAACGCTGCGGTCATCGTTCGGGTCACCGTTGCCGTTCCCACTTTCCGATAGTGAATGATGGTGCCGTTGCCACAGTCAATACCATGATGCTGATAGGGCACCCCCATCACATCTCGCATCACATAGACCTGATCACCTCTAGCCATAGGGTCACTATAGCTAAACACGTTTGTCACCAGCACCTTCAGAATTGGAGTTACGCGGCTTAGGCGGGAGCCTATCCCGAATATCTGTCTTCACGACATCCAGGTCAGTTCGGATAGGCTCAGGGGGGGCGCCATGGCTAAGCTGCTTACGACGAGCCAAAAGTTCTTTAATTGATGCTGCTGAGGATTTTTCTGGCTGATCAATGGTGATTTGTAGATTTGGCCCAGAGCGAGCAAGCCGCACCACCAGTCCATCTTGAGCAGTTACATTCTTTATGCGTTTGCCATCTAGATAGGTGCCATTTGTACCGATGCTCTGAATTGCCCAGCCAGCAACACCCTTATGAATCTCTAAATGATGCCGAGAAACAACAGCACTGTAGAGAACAACATCGTTATCAGTAGAGCGACCAATGCGAATAACGTCTTGCTCTTCAAAAGACCAATTCTGTATCGGAGTTTTATTCAGGGGGTGGAGTAACGATAGGGTAATCACGTCAGTACATCGAAGGGCAGTGCAACAAAAATGGCCATGTAACAGCGAACGTTAAAATCTGTAGTCCTAAACTTTTGATACCCCTCATGCAAGTTGAAAAATGAAGCTCACCTTATCGCCTTTTCCAAGGGCAATACGATCCCCAGGGCGTAAACGATGCCGATTGCCTGCAGCGAGCGGTAAATTATTGATGTACGTACCATTGGAACTGCCAACATCCTCAATATAGTAGACATCGCCCTCAATACGGATATTGGCATGAACACGGGACACAATTTCTGACTCAGGAAACCCAGATACGTCCAAATCGGGTGGTATTCGATCATTGGGTTTTCCCATATGCAATACCTCAAGTCCCGTTGGCAACTCCATAACAGTATCGGTTTGTACATGCAAAAGCCTGGCTGATAGGCTTTGAATCTGAGTTTGGGGGGCCAAAATATCGAGTTCTGGCTGTGGGACTTGCGGTTCGCTGTAAATATCAACCGCTGTAGGGATATTTGCAGGTGCCGGATCTACAGGTAGCGGTGGTGGTGGGCAATCGGGTAATGGCGGTGGGCCAGCAGGTAATGGCGGTGGGCCATCAGGTAATGGCGGTGGGCCATCAGGTAATGGCGCTAGAACAACCAGCGGTTCGGGCTCAACTAGGGGCATAGCCTCACTGGAAACGACTTCTACAGGTGTAGATGCTAATGGAACAGGGGTTTCTTCCAGCGGCGGCGAGGCCGGGACTGGCGACTGATTAGCTAAGCTATGACCACACTGACCACAAAAGCTAGCATCTGCCTGCACTGTTGCACCACAGTTAGAGCAAGTTATCAGAGCCGGTAGCGGTGTGTAACATGCTTCACACTGAGAAGCGCCTTCTGGGTTCTGATAGTTGCAGTTTGGGCAAATAATCATAGTGGTCTGATCTAGGCTCTAGCCATGTATAAACTACACGGTTTCGGCAATTTTCTGTCGGTGCTTTGGTAGAAGTATAAGCAATCTTTGACTTTGGTCTGTATTTATCTGCTGTAGCCGCTTTAAGCAGACATAAAATATCCTCCTTTAGACAATGAAGGTGTATTTTGATTGCCGATCAGTGAACTGTGCGTTCTATCGCTGCTGGCAACCCTTCACCCGCAGGGGCATCTAAGAGCCATCGCAGTTCACCCACTGGGGCAACTAGCCGAGATGGATAGGCGGCACTGTCGGCAACAGGCGCAAACACCTGAGCAAGGGCGGCTTGTTTATTGGCTCCCGCTACTACAAACATGACGTGACGGGCCTGGTTAATTAATCGACTGGTAAAGGTAATTCTCGGCTGACCATCTTTGTTACCGACGGTAATCCAGCGATAGAGTTCATTGAGCGCCAGTGTGTGAGGAAACAGAGAAGCCGTGTGGCCGTCGTCACCCATGCCTAACAAAATCAGGTCAAACTGGGGAACTGTGTCTTCTGAACCAGTCTTAAAGGTGTCTAACAGGGTTTGCAGATATCGCTCCGCCGCAGTTTCGGGCGAGTCAGTATCAGTGGGCACTGCAAAGATATTGTCTGCTGGAATAGATACATGGTCAAGCCAGGCTTCACGGGCCATTTTGGCGTTGCTATCAGCATGGGTAGCGGGCACATAGCGCTCATCTCCCCAATAAACGTAGAGTTTATCCCAGGCGATATCGGCCTTGGCCAGGGCCTGATAGATAGGTTTTGGAGTGCTACCTCCTGAAAGGGCAATCGTGCAGCGACCGTGGGTTGCGATCGCATCACGAATTAGCTCAACCACTTGCTCAGCGGCAGCGGCAACAAGTGCAGGCTTATCGGCAAAAACATGAACCTGGGGCGCGTTCTTGTCTGGAGAGGTTACAGCAGTAGTCATAGAAGAGAATCTCAGATATCAAAAAAATCTGCGGACAGACTCGCCGCCTATTGTGAACGCTAACTCAGCTTTTACAGACTCTGCCTTACTCTTAATAGACTCTGTATTATGTTTGATGACATCCAACACAAATCACTCGTGGACAATCGCACTATCAAGCACACCGCACCTGTTTCAACTCATACCGCCCATATTGGTAGGTAAACAGACATCACTGCCCCTATGATTTCAGTTGTACTACCCTGTTTGAATGAAACTCGCCACGGCTATCTGCCCCGCATCTTGGACAATTTAGCCCGGCAACCCGGCAAAAAGCAGTTGATTATCGTGATGAGCCCTAGCACCGACGGCACTCACGATGTCATTACCCAGCATCCTGTAGCGGCTGAAGCTAAGCTGATCTATGCAGATGCAGCCAATCGCGCTCAGCGCCTGACCATCGGCATTAAAGCGAGTCAGGGAGATATTGTTTTGCTACATCATCCTGCCACTCTGCTACCGGCTGATGCCCTTGGCCAAATTGGCCAGGTCATGGCTGACAAACACATTACCTGGGGAGGGTTTCGCCACAGTTTTGATATGGACCACTGGCTGTTGCGCTTTACTTCATGGTATTCCACCACTCAACGTCCGCGATTTAGCCGCATTCTCTATCTGGACCACTGCATTTTTGCCCAACGGACGGCATTAGACAAAATTGGCGGTGTTCCAGATATGGATATTTTTGAAGATACGGCTCTGAGTCATGCACTGAGCCAGTTTGGGCCACCTTGTATAGCCTCAGGCACCATTGTCACCTCCGCTCGTCGCTTTCGAGAACGCGGTGTTTACCGACACGCCGCTCTAAATCAGATCCTCAAGCTGATGTATCACGCCAAGCTAGATCCTAAAAAAATGAACCGGCTATACGAAGGGAAGAGCCAAATTAACGTAAGCTACGACAAAGATAGATTTTGAGTGCTTTATTTTGAGTTGACGGTCTTTTGTTTGATGCAATTGAGCTGAACGGATAAAACTTAAAATTCAAACCTCAAAACTCAAACCTGCTTGCCTTTATGTCCCGCACCTACAAAGCTACCGGCATCAACCTCAAAGCCGCTCCGATGGGGGAGACTGACCGGTTGATGACCATTCTTACAAAAGAATACGGATTGTTACGGGCCATCGCTCCGGGGGCTCGTAAACATAAGTCACGATTGGGTGGACGCAGCGGCCTTTTTGTTGTGAACGAGCTGATGTTATCTAAAGGTAAGTCTCTGGATAAGATGATTCAGGCTCAAACTCAGCAGTCATTTCCAGGGTTAAGTCAAGATTTAGCCCGGCTAACAGCGAGTCAATACTTGGCAGAATTGATTCTGTGTGAGGCCAGTGAACAACCGCAGGTAGAGCTGTTTGAACTGCTTGTAGCACATCTAGAACGTCTGGAAAATGCATCGCCAGAGGCAGTCTTGGCCTGCTTAGCCCAAGGAACATTTCATATTTTGGCCTTGGCAGGTGTTGCCCCAGAGCTGCACCATTGCTGTCTGAGTCGCAGACCCATCAAACCCCAACTAGGGGGACAGTGGCAGATAGGGTTTAGCATTCAGGCGGGTGGGGTAATCACCCTAGAGCAGTTAGAACGGTTAGAGAATAATGCTGGCCCGGCAGACTACGAAGCGGGTCGTCATAAGCGTATCTATGGTCCATTAACAACAACAATTAGTGCCCCAGAATTGGCCCTTTTACAACAATTAGGGCAAGCAGAACTTGTTTTCACCCACGCTAGTTCTTTACCATCTATACAGGGAGTCGGTGCAGCCCCCCATAGTTTATGGCGTCGTATAGAACGTCTACTCAGAAACTACGCCCAGTTTCATTTTGATCGACCCATTCGATCAGCTGCATTGATAGACAGCTGTTTTGCTTCATCTGTATATGCTTCGTGAGTCAGACCCAAGTGAATCAAAAATCTCTGATGAATCTGGCGGCCAGCTAGAGGCAACAGCCGTGAGTACCGCTAGCTCATCTGGGAATTCAACCGCTCCGAAGCCAAATGATGCAGCCAGCCCACCAGAGCCGGTGATCGGTTTCTGGCCAGTTTTAAAGAACCGCAATTTTCTAGCGCTGTGGGGTGGTCAGGTCTTTTCGCAGCTGGCCGATAAAGTTTATCTGGTACTGATGATTGCCATTATTGCCAGTCAGTACGATGCGCCAGGTCAAACGATCAGCGGCTGGGTCTCAGCCATCATGATTGCGTTTACTATCCCGGCAGTTCTTTTTGGGTCTCTAGCAGGGGTTTATGTTGACCGCTGGCTAAAGCAGCCGGTGCTGGTGTTAACCAATCTATTTCGCGGTGGGTTGGTGCTCTTACTCCCCATCGGGCTGTGGCTCAGCCATGATTTAGGCACCATTGCAGGTATTCCCATCAGCTTTTGGCTACTGCTGGTCGTTACGTTTCTGGTGTCCACGCTGACACAGTTTTTTGCCCCAGCAGAACAGGCCACAATTCCACTAATTGTTGAGGATCGCTCTCTGCTATCGGCAAATTCTCTGTACACCACCACAATGATGGCGTCGGTGATTATTGGATTTGCGGTGGGGGAGCCGCTACTTGCGATCGCAGATAGGCTCTTAGCCCCCTTCGACCATGGCAGCGGCATTGGTAAGGAAATCCTGGTAGGTCTGAGCTACAGTCTTGCCGGACTGATTCTTATCTTGATGCGTACCGGAGAATCTGCTGAAAACCTCAATCGAGACAGCCATGTCTGGGCCGATATCAAAGACGGGTTTACCTATATCCAACAGCGTCCACCCATTCGTAATGCAATTATTCAGCTAGTGCTGCTGTTTTCAGTCTTTGCAGCCTTGGCGGTCCTATCGGTACGTCTTGCTGAAATCATCCCCACCCTCAAATCCTCTCAGTTTGGTGTGTTGCTGGCATCCGGCGGTGTCGGCATGGGGATTGGGGCAGCCCTTATCGGTCATTTTGGGTATCGATTTAAACGACGTCAGCTCAGCCTGTTGGGGCTGTTGGGTATGGGCGCAGCCCTAGGGGGCTTATCCATGACAATCCATAGCTTGTGGGGCAGTCTGACACTGATAGCGGTGCTTGGTTTTTTTGCCGCTACCGTCGGCATCCCCATGCAAACTACGGTGCAGGAACAAACCTCTGAGGATATGCGTGGCAAAGTCTTTGGGCTACAAAACAATGTTGTTAACATCGCCCTCAGCCTGCCCCTGGCACTAGCTGGCATAGCAGAAACATTTCTAGGATTACGCCTGGTACTCTTGGCTCTAGCTGCTACTGTGATCCTGGGTGGCCTATTTACCCAGACAGTCTTTACGGTTCCTGCAGAAACATCATCCCGACACCAATGATGGCTGCTATGACTGTTAACGCTGTGTTTTACGGCAAATTCTGGGCTCACACAATACTTCCTGGCCAAGTAGATCCTAAAATCCTGATAAAGTCATATAGAGCATTCGTACAGTTGCTTAAGCATCAATAAGTTTGATTACTTAGTCTGTTGCTTAAGTAAACAGGGGTTCCTAGGGGGCGTCTTACCAAACGGCTTTGCCGTTTATGTCTGCTTTGAATGTCCGCGTCTAGAAGCGCCCTTTGAACAATGTTTGATTTATAGCCCCCTTTAGATGCACATTGCCTGGATTGGTAAAAAGTCTCCGTTTTGCGGGAATGTCACCTACGGTCGAGAGATTACAAACGCTTTACTTGAGCGTGGTTATCGGGTGACGTTTCTACACTTTGCTACGGATGCAGAGTCCGCAGATGAACACATTGGCTATGAAGAGGTTTCGCTACCCTTTATCTTCAAATCCCAGATTCTAATTATTCCTAGCCTGCGCTCAGCTCGTCGTCTAGCAGAGGTGCTGGCTGAACTTAAACCAGATTTGGTACATGCGTCTCTATCTTTGTCACCTCTGGACTTTAAGCTGCCAGACATCTGCCACGAGCTAGGTATTCCCTTAGTGGCCACCTTTCATCCTGCCTTTGATCGCAAACGCCGTAATTTAACGTCTGGCACTCAGCACTTTACCTACCAGCTGTACGCACCCCGGCTAGCCAACTATGATCAGGTGATTGTATTTTCGCGCATTCAGCAGGAGCTGTTAGTCAAGCTCGGTGTGCCCTCAGAGCGAGTTGCCGTGATTCCTAACGGGGTGGATGTCTATCGTTATTCACCTGGCCCATCGCGTATCAAAAAGGAGTTTCGGGCTAACCAGATGTATGTCTATCAGGGGCGGCTCGCGATTGAAAAAAATGTAGAGTCGATGCTCAAAGGCTGGAAACTAGCCAATATGGGACCTGACAACAAGCTGGTTATTGTTGGTAGCGGTCCTTTGGAAATGGCCCTAAAGACGGCTTATGGGTCAGATGATTCGGTAATCTGGCTAGGGTTCGTGGCTGACGAGCATCGCCGTATTGAGATTTTGCGGGGAGCCGATGCCTTTATATTGCCCTCTCTAATTGAGGGGCTTTCTCTATCGTTATTAGAGGCGATGGCCTGCGGTGCGGCTTGTGTTGCGACCGACGCAGGGGCCGATGGTGAGGTTTTAGAAAATGGCGCCGGTATCGTTATTGGCACCCAGCGAGTGGCACAACAGCTACAAACGATTTTCCCGTTGCTGCGAGACCACCCTGAAATGCTGTCGATTTTGAGCAGCAAAGCCAGACAGCGAGTTTTGGACCGCTATACGTTGAGCAAAAATATTACTCAGCTAGAAAATCTCTACGCTCAAATACTGCCCAGCAAAGCTCGCTATTCAATTCCACAACAGGTGGGTCGTTTGTAGGGGCGTTCCATGGAACGCCCCTACAGAGGAGAAAACCCTTCACATAGGCTTAGATACAAAGGGGGATTTGAGTTAGCAATTCCAAATCTTCAGGACGGTCAACATCTCGCTGCTGTTCAAGGGTAGCGATGGATAAGTTTAGACTGTTTGCGATCGCAACTGTCTGCTCAAACACATCTCCGGTCCCCCAGGGAATATCCTCAAACAGTTTTGATTGAGGGCGATTTAACCCAATTAGATAGTATCCACCATCTGCTGCTGGGCCTAGCACCACATCATGGGTTTTAAGCTGCTTAAACGCTTGCTCAAAATGACGGATACTCAGCTGAGGACAATCAGCCCCAATGGCAACTACAGCATCCATACCCGAGCGAAAATTTCCTACAAATGCCTGATGGAGACGATTACCTAACCCACCGGCAAACTGCGGTAGATAGGTAAACTGTCTGCCCAACCACGCCTGCATTTGTGACAGACCGCCCCCAGAAAAATGAATTTGCCGGTCAATATCAGGACGTAGAGCGTCCATTTCTCTGGCCATGGATGCGGTCATCCATCGCTGCAGCTCAGCCGCTCTGACCGCGCCTAAATGTGGAATTAGACGAGTTTTTGTATTGCCCGCCTCGGGGTATCGCGTAAATAACATCAGACAAGCAGAGATATCCACGATCTGTCCCCTATAGTTCTTAATATTCTATTTAGATTATTACTGGTCATTGAGCGCCCAGTCGTAGTCGAAATAACTAAGTTTGTATTCGCCAGCCTCTAAATAAGCCCGATCTTCTTCACTGACATAGTTGCTGATGAAATTCAGCACAGCACGCTCTTCTTCGCTACCGGTAAAGCCACTGTCTACACCATAGCTAGGAATCCAGTCGACACCAAACCAGCTAAAAATTTTGGAGATCTTAACTTCACCAGCTCCTTGATCAATGTTGAGCCCATCCGGTCTTGCCAACCATTGCACCACTTGCTCATCTAGCTGAGCATCCAGATTATCTCCAGTAAACGCCTCAGTGCGCAACGGCGGGCAGCTAATGGCAGCACAGACAATGGCCGCATGAAGTCGAGGCTCGTCAAAGTCAACCCGCAACACGTCATGCTCAATGTTGTTGAGCGTCTTTTCCGTTTCATTAATCGGATGCTTACGCAGACGCCAAACTCCTGTGATGTCTTTAATACTTGGCTTGATAGGTGTTTGGTCAATAATTGATTTCAGGGTTAAAGAGTTATAAGCATTTATCCAAAAGGCAATTTGTTCTGTCTCACTCCAGTCACTCACAGTAGCATCGTCAATGGTGGCTAAACCATTGTTAAAGGTATCTAACTCCTGACGAGACTGCTGTAAGTTAGCGTAGTCAACCCAGCCAGAGTCATCAACGTAGACACTCAAAACCTCATCATAAAGCGTGTAGTCCACACCCTGGGCAGAGGCAATTTCCACTTGCGCGGACGGGTCGGAGGCCGTCGTAACAGCGCTAGTGGCGCAACCGACTAACCCAATTGAGCAAGTCAGCAAAATGGCAGATAAATACTTACGGTTCATAGCTGTTTATTAATGAGAGGTCAGAGTAATCAAGACTAAGAGTCTTTTGCAATCTCTCACCACCAACTGAACAAAGCCTGAGAAAGGGCTTAAGTTCTGGTCAATTTTGGTGTCATTGCTAAATTTGGCCACGTCACCTTCGCACTGCTCCAGGCCACCCCCAGGACAAAGGGCCACCACAGTACATGGCGGAGAGTTTCTGGTAACAACCAGCTGTAGTTTTCCATAGAGGCCATGTGGAGCAGCATGAAATACACATAGGCCGAAAGGCTAATCAACCGACTGCCAAGATTACGGCTGGATACTAGAAAAGGCATCAGCCAACTGAGATACCAGAAGTGGACAATCGGAGAAATTACCATCAAACAGATCAAATACCATTCGGTGAATTTGTGAAAATCGTTTGCCCGTAGCAGCAACCACACCACAGCTAGGGCCAAGGGAAAGGCATAGAGCCAGTTAGCCGAGCGGGATGGTTCCCACAGTTGTCCAACAATATAGGGAATCAGTTCCGCAGAGCGCCCGGTAACCACAAAGGAGGAGTTGACCTGGACCAGGGGGCACGACGTCACACTACAAAATGGCACTGCTGCCAGCACCATTGGCAGAAAACCAGTGACGCCGCTTAATAGGGCAATGCCGATACGGCCCCGTCGCAGCCCATGCCACACCACAAACGCTAGGATTGGTAACGAAATCCACTTAACAGCAATGCTAATACCGACCAAAAGGGCACTCCCCAGGTAGGTTAAGGGGGCTAGCGCACCAGAGGCACCTGCGGGGCCAGGGCGATCAAACCAGAACCAGGCCATCACCAGCGGCAGCACAAACCAACTATCGTAATGGCCACCACCGGCAAAGCTATAAAGCACTAGAGGATTCCAGGCATAGAGCAGAGTGGCACGATGACCAAATCGACGGCTAAGCAGCCAGCAGCCAGCCAAATCGGCGACGGCAAATGCAGCTTTAAATAAGGGCACCCATAGGCCAAGGCTCGCTAGGGCACGAAAACCAAGCTGGGTAACCGGTGGATAAATAGCTGAGGCGTAGGGATGGTTAATCTCACCCCACCATACTGGACGCAGCGGTTTGAGGATATCAGCCAGGGGAGCAACATCGTAAGGACTAAACCCCTGGAGCTGAATATGGCCTTCCCATAGGTAGCGCCAGATGGCATCGCCAGGATACATGGTGAGCAGCAGTAACCGAGTAGCAATGGCAACCCCCCAAAACCAAATACCAGGAATGCTACGCAACATCCAGGCCAGGACAAAGCCTACTCCCATGACGGCACTACCAATCCAAAAGTGGATCACAGCGAATTGTTCTTTAAAGTTGCCGTAGGGCAAGAGGTAGACGGTACCTGCCAACAACAAAAAGGTACTGAGAAAAAGTAAGACGGTTTGTTTTTTTTCTTTGTCGGAGTCGACTACACTATCTCGCCATAGCGTTTGCCAATACAGGGTGGCAAGGGTAGACAGAATAATGATTCCGGCCTTAAAGCTGCCGGAAATGGTGCCGGAAATTTTGGACTGTCCCCCTTGCCGGGGCAGGTAATTGACCGGCAGCTCACAGATACGCAATCCATCCTCGACTGCTCGCACCTGCATTTCCACTGTCCAACCAAAGTTGCGATCGCGCATTTGATCCAGCGCTTGCTTACGCACCAAGCGCAGCGGTCCCAAATCATCAAATCGATGGCCCCACCCCCAGGCAATCAGCGTACCCGACAGCCAGTTACCAAAATTCTGCACCGGACTGAGCTGCTGACGCCCCGTTGCCAGACCCCGGCGATTCCCTAAAATCAGGTCATGGGTCTCTCGCTTAGCAAAAAACTCCGGCAGCTGACTCAGATCATCACTCCCATCCGCATCACAAAACAAAATCCATTCAATGTGATTTGGAACCGACTGGAGTCCCCGCCAGCAGGCCTGGCCATAGCCTTGCAAAGGCTCCCTTATGACCTCAGCTCCAGCTTTTGTAGCGACGTCAGCTGTGCTATCTTGGCTGCCGTTATCCACTACGCGGATATGGGTTAACCCCTGATCTACCAACGCTTTAACCACATTGCCAATCGTGGCAGCTTCGTTGAGCGCTGGAATAATAACTAATGTATTCTCTAAATTCATGGGGTGCCATGCAACGATGTCAGCCCCCATTAAATAGAATTTGGCTGAAATTTCGCTGAGCTGCCCGAGTATTCTCAGACTTCATAACTAACCAGCCACCCCGTCAGATGCTCTGATAGAATGGCTGGCTAATATGAATGAATATTCAGTTAATCCTAGAACTAAGTCAGTCGTCGGATTTGTCCTCTAAAGCACTGCTACCAGAAGAATCATAAATAGCATCTAACTGCTCGCGAGCATCCTTTATGGAAATGGAGCGCATCACTAGCAGAGGCTCATCCAAAACGTTACCGTTGCCATCCAACAATTCGGGATGGGGGACACGACGTGCTTGTTTGGTGGTCGATACATCCCTACTGTTGCCTCGACGGGTTTCAATGCCAAGACTAATCAGATTGCGTACCAAATTGGCAATTGCCAATACGGCCAGGATGGTAAAAGCGATGAGATAGAGTAAATGCAGCATAGGGAGAAGCGATTGCGCTAATTATCCTTAGGGTTGATTGGGGCCGCTTGGGCTTGCTGCTGTCGAAAGCGGATACCCACATTCCAACATTCATGAACCAACTGATGCCAAGACATCACTACAGCCATATCCACACCTGCCTGGTTACCAGTGGCTTGAGATAATGACTGGGAAGCACTCACCAGCTGCTGAGCTTGACGCACCCGATTGAGTAAATCCTGTTGCTCACGCTCACCCAAGAAATCAATAGTCTCAGACTCAAGCAAACTAATAGAGCGACCAAACCAGTGCTGAAAATCATCCAGTAAAGGTTGTAAAATCGCCTTCATTAATTCAGGTTCGGGAGCACTGGAGCTATACATCAATCGCACTTAAGCCAAATAAATGTCAAAGGTTTGTAAAACAGGTTAAGAATCACAAACTACTATTAGCTTAAACAGAACCTTTAATTGATGCCACTCAAGATTTATCCGCACAGGCAATGGATAAACGTGATGCATCTTCTGTAAAGATTATTACTCAGTCAATATATTAGCGTTATTTTCCCGGAGTGATGGTTAAGATATGACATCAATTTTCTCTTGAGCGTCAGTTATTTGGTCAAGGGTTTGCCATCCAGCTTGCCAAAGCTGACGATTCTTGAGCACACTCGCATTAACCCAAAATCGAACAGCTGGATCACACGAAGCCACTAACTCAGCAAACACTAGCTTGCCTTCATTTTTACGGTTTGTGACTTGAAAATGCCGCCATCCCATGGTGCGTTGCTGAGCCGTCCATTTAGACCCCAGCAAATGGGGAAATTTTTGCTTTTTAGATTTAGCCATTTTGAGGCGGTAGCAAAGATAAATTAAAAGGAATGCGGGCCAGGCTGAGGGATGAGACCTACCCTCTTCAGAAATCAGGTCAGAATGCGTTTTAGCCCGCGAATATGCACAGCTCGACTTGTAATGTAGGCCGTTTTAGCCTCTAGACGGATATAAATTTTGCCCGAGAGCAATCCTCGGACATTGCTGCGGGCATACATTACCAGATCGGCAGGGAGGCTCTCGTCTTCAACGCGAGTGTAGCCTAGCTGAGCAAGGGGTTGACTAATCTGGTTAAGAAATACTTTATGCCCCTTAATCGGTTGCTTTAGCGTGATTGAGCGATTAAAGTACAATCCCAGCGCACCACCCGCCAGACCCATGGCCAACCCCAGCTGATTGGGCAAACCACTCATGGGGCTCAGATGGAGCACCAGACTAGCCAGCACAATGGTAATCAGCGTAGTGGTACCAAAGTAGTAGAGAAAGGTCAGGGAGTTCTCAGGGCCTAGATTATTACTCGTCATGTTGGGCTGATGCGTTCTTTCGGTATAGAGTTGCACAATTTCACAGCAACCGTTATTAAATTCAGTGGCAGAATGGTCAAGCGAGATTAATCGCCATTGTTTGATAGTCGACCTTTAACGATTGAGCCTGTGGGTAAACCATGATTGAGGTAGAACAGCTTAGCAAAGCATACGGTTCAACCGTTGCCATTAGTGACGTTTCCTTTAAGGTAGAGCCTGGGGAAATTTTGGGGTTTTTAGGCCCTAACGGCGCTGGAAAGACCACAACGATGCGGATCTTGGCGGGGTATTTACCGGCCACTAGCGGCACGGCTCGAATTGCAAACCACGAGGTGCACAGCAATTCTATGGCAGTGCGGCAAAACATTGGCTATTTGCCTGAAACACCGCCGCTATATCCAGAGATGACTGTGGAGGCGTTTTTGTATTTTGTCGCTCGGATCAAGGGGCTGCCCATCGGCGATCGCGACAGGCAGGTGACCTCTGCTATGGAACGCTGCAACCTGAGCGAAAAGAAAAATGTACTGATTCGGAAGCTGTCTAAAGGATTTCGACAGCGGGTGGGGATTGCCCAAGCCATTGTCCACGATCCGCCAGTGATTATTTTGGACGAACCCACCGTTGGTCTCGATCCAAAACAAATTATTGATGTTCGCAACCTGATTAAAAGTCTGGCAGGTGAGCATACCATCATTCTTTCGACGCACATCTTACCTGAGGTCAGCATGACGTGCGATCGCATAAGCATCATCAATAGCGGTCGCATTGTCGCCACTGACACCCCAGAAAACCTAACCGCCCGGCTTGCCGGCCAGCTGGGCTATGCCATTGAGGTGGCTGGTAATCCAGAGCAGGCGCAAGCTGTCCTCAAGAAACTGAATCAGGTGGAGTCAATCAAAGCCTTGTCCACTGAAGGCTTGGCTGAAAACCACCACCGATTTCAGGTGATGGCCGCCACTGAGCAAGACCCAGGAAGTGCGATCGCATGGGCCGTCGTTAACGCCAACCTGGGTCTGTATGAGCTTTCTCGCAATCGGGTCAGTCTCGAAGACGTTTTTATTAACTTGACGACCGAAGAACCGGCTGTCGAAACATCCGAGCCATCCAGCTCAGACAACGACGAAGAATCACCCACACCGGCAACACCCTCAGACGCTACAGCAGATACCCCATCCACCGAAGAAGAGACTCCATCTGATAGCGATGAATAGCATCACCACCATCATCAGCAACATCCTTGCCATCTACCGCCGGGAACTGCAAAGCTACTTTGCATCGCCTCTCGCCTATGGCATTGCTACCATTTTCTGGCTGCTAGCCGGTTTTCTCCTGGTCATCCTGGTGTTTGGCCCCCAAGGTTTGCTGGCCCAGTCGGCTTTTGCCGATCAGGCGGGTCTGCAGAGTGCCCCCCTCGATCTCCCCTATGAGTTTACTCAGTTCTATCTGGGGCTTTTGGGTTCGCTGGCCATGTTTATCTTGCCTGCCCTGTCTATGGGGCTATACACCGAGGAGCGGAAACAAGGCACTCTGGAACTATTGGCCACATCCCCCATCACTAACTGGGCCGTTGCTCTAGGCAAGTTACTAGGCGTGGTTACCTTCTTTTTTACGATGGTACTACCGTTGCTAGTGCTTGAAGCATTGATCGTTGGCTCCTCAGATCCACCGTTTGACCTAAGCTTATTATTCTTGGGCCATGGTGGCCTTATGCTACTCGCGGCAGGTGTTCTCTCCCTTGGTATGTTTATCTCATCCCTAACCGAGAGCACTGTTTTAGCCGCTATTTTGACCTTTGCACTTGTATTGGTTCTCTTTGTAATTGAAGGCGTGGCCAGTAACATACCAGGGCCAACGGGTGAAGCCATTAGCCATCTCTCGTTGCTCAAACACTACAACGATTTCACCCAGGGTGTTTTTGACATTAGCGGTCTTATTTTGTTTCTTTCTTACACCGCATTAGGCTTGTTCTTAACAGCTCAATCGATTGAGGCATTTAGATTCCAGAGGAACTGAGCTAGCTTTAGCTTCGCTGATGTTAAGTAATCTCTAGCTCAGTTACTTCCCATTAAAGAATTAGAGTTTAAAGCGAAAACTCTTTTCATCCCATTATTTTCCTCTTGCCCCCACTCTTTATGAAAGCGCCATCTACCTCTCATAAATATTTCCGTTGGCTGATATGGCCTGGGTTAGCTCTGACAACAGCTGGTCTTGTATCTGGCTTTATCGACACTTGGAATACTCTTTCGATTGTCTTGCTCGTCTCGGGTGTAGTACTAGCACTGGCAAGTATGATTTTTGGTGGCTTTGGCTATCGTAGGTTTTGGCAAAGTCGATCAACTCAAGCAGGCACCAACGCTCTCTTAGCCACGTTTTCGATGCTGCTAATTCTGGGTATCATCAACTTTGTTGCCGTGCAGTACGCTCCGCGCATCGACCTAACTGAGAGTGGGTTGTTTACCCTGTCACCAGAATCACAATCGATCGTCAGCGACTTGCCACAGCCTGTTCGGATCGTGATCTTTGATGCGTCCCTAAACCCCAATGATCAACAGCTGCTAGAAAGCTATCGTAAGATTAACGAAAATCTCACCTATGAACACATCAATCCCTTTCAGGATCCTGTTGCTGCCCGTGAGTTTAACGTCAGCGGTGAAGGGCGAGAGGTCCACATAGACACTGGTGAGAACATATTATTTGTACAAACGCTGGGTCCCCAGGGGCTAAGTGAGCAAGATTTAACCAATACGCTGGCCCAGCTTAGTCGCGATCGCAACTCCGTCGTCTATTTCCTCGAAGGCCACGAAGAGTTTACCATCGATGGCAGCGCATCGGGCTATGCGCAAGCAGCCGCGGCCCTATCAGCAGATAACTTTACGGTTGAAACTCTCAATCTGGCCCAAACAGCCGCTGTCCCTGACGATGCCAATGCAGTCATCATTGCAGGCCCCAAACAGGCATTTTTTGAACCTGAAATAGAAGCCCTAGAAACCTATTTGAATCAAGGGGGCAGCGTGCTGCTCATGGTTGATCCTCAAACAGAGCCCGGACTGGACCCATTGCTAAACGATTGGGGGGTCTCCCTAGATGAGCAACTCATCGTAGACGCATCTAACACGGGGCAAATTGTAGGGCTGGGGCCTGCGGCACCGTTGGTTACTGATTATGGCGACCATCCTATTACAGAAGCATTTAGTAGCGGTCGTTCCTTTTATCCGCTGGCTAGACCGGTCTTCATAGAACCTAGGGAGGGAGTAGACGCCATACCACTACTGATTAGTAACGCCCAAAGCTATGCCGAAGCGCTCTCTGAAACCGGTGAACTCAATGTAGACACGCAAAATTCCCCAGAAGGCCCGTTCAATATCGGTGTTGTGTTAACTAGAGAAGCTAACCCGGATGCAAACAATACAGAAAGCACTACAGAAGAACCAACATCTGAAGCTACCGAGACTGGTGACCCAACAGACGCGGCTGAACCAGAGGAAACGCCAGATGAAGACCTGCCTGACCCAGAACCGACTGAAGCGACAGAAGCAACAAACAATAATGAAGCACGCCTGATTGTAATTGGCAATGCTACATTTGCAACGGACTGGCTTTTTGACCAGCAGCTAAATGGAGATGTCTTTCTCAATAGTGTTACCTGGCTTAGCAATCTAGAAGATTCTATTTTGTCCATTCGTCCAAAAGAGATCACAAATCGACGTATCGTCATGACGATGTCACGACAGTTTTTAGTCATTGTTCTCGCATTAGGTGTCTTCCCGCTAGTGGGTCTCCTCGGTGCTGGGGTGACTTGGTTCCGTCGTCGCTAAGGAGAAAAATCGTGAAGATACAGCGCAGTACAGGATTTTTGTTGGGTGTTGCGATCGCACTAACAGCGACGGTTGCCATCTTTGAAACCCAACGAGGTCGAAAGTCTAGTAGCGGTGAAACTCTGTTTGATTTTGCCGAATCTGACGTCAGTGTCCTCACCATAGAACGAGATGATACTACACTTGCCTTCACCAAAATAGATAATTCATGGCAAATGACTGAGCCTGAAGAAACTCCTGCAGATCCCTCTTCGGTTGCCTTCTTGCTCAACATCATTACCAACGACACCATCCAAGAAACGTTGCCAACCCCGTCAGATCAGCTAGATACTTACGGACTGGAAAATCCAAAAGCAACCGTAAACCTAACAGTCAATGACGAAGACTACACGCTTGCCATTGGCGATGAAGATTTTAGCGGCACATCGCTCTATGCGATGACAACCCCTGATGTGACAGAAGCCGATCCGGTTGAGGTTTTTCTAATACCCCAGGACATAGAAAATGGCATTGAGCGTCCAGTCAACGACTGGATTGCTAAAAGTGAGGATGAGCCGGCTACGGCAGAGCCTCTGCCAGAATCTGAAAACTCGACCAGCAATGAGGGTGAAGTGCCCGCAAACTCTACAGAAACAGCCGAGTAGCTTATCGATAGATAGGTTGTAAAAAATCAGGTCAGTAGTTACCAAACACAAAATTAACAAGAACTTGGCAAATCAAGACAGGAACTTAATCAGACTATTTTGATTCATTAGCTATAGTCAGGTAACAATGATCAAACAATACTTACGTGTATCTAATTTACGTACGTGCTTGATCATGATTTGCAAGGGTAGTGATTCAGATCAGTTTTGGCATTAGTTTCAAAACTAAGATTTGGGCCAGGGTCAACTGTAAGCTTGGCAAATATTTGTTGGCACATCGTACTCAAACCATTGCGATATCAGGGTGTTTCTTATTCCAGTGATTTACTTTTATTCGGTGAAAACATTGTAGTTATATTTTCGATTTAACCTCGGCTGATAAAGGTTTTGTCAGATTTATATAATTTTTGGCAAAGTCTACAAGAAGCAGCGAAATGTTCTGATTTACAGGAACCAAGATCGAAATATTAAAGTGAGCCATATTGATTTGGCCACAGCCACGGTGTTATCAACACTATGGCCTACCCTGAGGCTTTATCAGTTTTTTAGAAAATTGATAAGCACCGTGAAGTTCTTGTGTTCCTACCGAATTCTCACGGTTATTCACTGGTTCATTTGAAAAAATGGGCATAATTCTATTGAAGATATTTAAGCGAAGTCTCTAGGTATCTCTGGGGCCAGTTACATATAGGTGTAATTAGTTAGGACCTTTGTCTAGGACTCAGTATCTTCTTCTATCAATAGAATTATTTGTTGCAATTTATATAGTTGAAATTCAGATTTAGTATCTGATATCGCTTAGTATCATTACCCTTTTTGTTGTAATTAGTTCCTTCCCCCAGTGAGGTTCAATGGCATCTCAAGATAACTCTGTTAAAGAGATAGAAATAGATTTACAGAAGTATTGGCGAGTGCTGCAGCGTCGCTGGCTAATTGCTCTAACTGTTTTTGGCCTGACAACGACTGCTGCAGTCGGCGCTGGCATTACTCAGAAACCTGAGTATGAAGCTCAGTCAAAGCTTTTATTCGAACTATCCAACCAGGCATCATCCTTGGTGGGGTTTGAAGGCGGAGCAAGGGAGCTTAGAGCCCTGACTAATTTAGACAATCCGCTTGACACTCAGATTGAAGTTTTCCAATCTATTCCGCTGGTCCAGCAAGTCATCGAAACGCTAAAGCTACAGGATGATGATGGCGAGCTGCTTAGCCCTGAGGAACTGCTAGCTAACCTTACGGTTACGGGAGTTCCAGGAACAGACGTTCTCAGGGTTACCTACACATCAGAGGATCCAGAACTAGCAGCTAGAGTGGTCAATACTCTGTCGGATGTTTATATTGAAAACGATATCCAGACAAATCGTGCTGCAGCCGTGGCAGCCCAGGAATTTATCACTGCCCAGCTACCTGAATCTGAAGCGGCCGTTGACGAAGCGGAAGCTGCCCTACGTAGATTCAAGGAAGGAAACAACATTGTCGATCTCGAAGAAGAGTCGCGCAATTTAGTTGAGTCACTTTTCACATTAGATAGTGCACTGATTGACCTAAAATCCCAGCTAGCCGATCGAACCGCTCAAGCATCTCAACTTCAGCAAAAACTTAAACTTAGCTCTGACGAAGCCTTCGCCGTTGGGCTTGTCAGTGAGTCTCCTGGCATTCAAAGTGCGCTGGAGGGACTGCAAACAGTGCAAGCTGATCTCAGCGTGGCTCGGGCTCGCTACCGCGAAGAGCACCCTGAAATTGTTACGTTACGCAATCAAGAAGCTGAGCTACAGGCTCTACTTCAAGAACGTCTTGACATAACACTCAGCGCAAATGAGTTAAATCTACCTGCCGACGATCTCCAGTCAGGACAGCTAGAACAAGATCTGATTGCAGCATTCTTACAGCTTGACGGCGAACAGTCAGGTTTAGAACAGCAGGTCGAACAGGTAGCCAATGCTCGATTGAGTCAGCAAAGTCGGGCTCGGGTCATTCCGGTTTTAGAAAAGCAAGAGAGATCGTTAGATCGCCAGCTTCAAGCAGCACAAACCACTTTTGAAACGCTGCTACAAAATCTTCAGCAGGCTCAGGTACTGGAAAATCAGAACGTTGGAAACGCACGCATAGTTTCGCCCGCCCTGATTCCCAGCGAACCTGTCGGTCCATCACTCAAGCTATTCTTACTAGCAGGTGGTGTTATCGGTAGCTTATTGGGTCTAATCGCGGCATTCCTAGTCGATCTTGTGGATCGTTCTGTCAAGACCGTACAGGAAGGTCAAGAACTATACGAGTATCCCCTCTTAGGTATTATTCCTGCCTGGAAGAGAGCCAATGCCAGAGGTTCAGATGTTCCCAGCATTCTGGTGAGAAACACAGAGCATTCCGCTGTCTTGGATGCCTATCAGGCTTTGCAAGCAAATCTCAAGTTCTCCTGCGTTGGTACCCGTGTTAAAACAATCACAGTAACTAGTGCAGTAGGCGGTGAGGGCAAGTCAGAAGTTGCAGCCAACCTAGCGGTAACGCTCGCTCATCTCGGTCATTCTGTTTTAGTGGTTGACGCTGATCTTCGTAAGCCGACACAGCATCATATCTGGGATTTACCCAACGTACAAGGACTGAGCAACTTTGCCTCAGGACAAGTGCCACTCAAAGATGTCATTGTCCCCCAAGAGCCAAATCTGCACATCCTCACGGCTGGTGTTATTCCGTTTAATCCCCTAGCTGTTTTAGAGTCTCAGCTGATCACATCGCTGCTTCAGGCGAGTGAAAAAGCGTACGACTATATCATCATTGACAGCCCACCAATCTTAGGGCTGGTTGATGCTGTCACTATCGGACGAGCAACAGACGGGGTTCTACTTGTTATGCGTCCTGGCATGGCAAATGCTGATAACATTCGTGCCACCAAAAAGATGTTGGCACAGTCCCAGCAGAATGTATTAGGACTAGTAGCCAATGGAATCAATGTAAAAGGTAACTCTGATCGCTATTTCTACAATAATCAGACGCACAGGGTTAGCGAGCCGCAGCAGCCAAACTTTTCTAACGTTGCCAACGGCCAAACCGTCAGCAATTCAGCCAATGTAAATGGTCGACTATAGATTTTAGTTGAGCTTATATCCCTTGTGTTTGCAAGGGTCCCTTGCTTTTGTGAAGGGCATTCCTATCCTAAAACGACCTTAAAACCGATGTTCCAACTAAGCTACAAGCACTTATATAAATCTATACCTTTAGCACTTGGATTGATGTGCTGTACATCTACAGCAGTACTGGCACAAGAAACTACGCTGCCGCCAGAGCCCGTACCTAGTCAAGCAGTTCCTCCTAACAACTTCAATTCTGTACCCACTAGCTATGCGGCTTCGTCATCTTATTTGCTAGGACCTGGAGATCGTATCGAGGTGAGTGTCTATGGATATCCAGAGTACACCGGGCCTTTATCAGTTCTACCCGATGGAACAATTGCTCTGCCTATCGTAGGCAAGGTCAATGCAGAAGGCAAAACCACTGACCAACTGACTCAAGAACTAAGAGTGATTTTGGATAGAATTTTGGTTGACCCAGCCGTCTCTGTCTCCTTAAATTCTCTACGTCCTGTTGTTATTAACGTATCTGGAGAAGTGTATCGTCCTGGTCCAGTTCAGCTGCAGGATACCACTAATGTCAATCAAGACATTGAAATTGCCTATGCTCCTCCTTCAGTCAGTGAGGCACTAGAGGAAGCTGGTGGAGTTAGACGGACAGCAGACATTCGAAACGTTATTGTCGTCCGTGAACTACCTAACGGTGAAACAGTCAACACAGAGATTAATCTTTGGGATGCTCTGTGGACGGCTAGCTTACCGGAAGAAATGCTGCTGCGCGATGGTGATCTTGTCTTTGTGCCTCGATTGGCCGAAGGTGAAGTCATGGATAGCCAGTTACTAGCAAGATCGAGTTTAGCTCCAGATACAGTCCGTGTTCGTGTAGTCGGTGAGGTAACAAACCCCGGAGAAGTTGCAGTATCACCTAATAGCTCTTTATCTAGTGCGGTTGCGATCGCAGGCGGTCCTACCGATGATGCCAGATTAAAAGATGTTGCCTTTGTGCGCATGGATGAAGCCACTGGCGAAGTAGTAGAAGAAGTTGTTGATCTTCGCAATCTAGTAGATACTTATCAAGTTCAAGATGGTGACGTTATTGTAGTACCCAAGACAACCAGCGGTTCAGTTCTAGACTTAGCCGCTCGCTTGGTCAATCCACTGGGTTTTTTACTTAGACTTTTTGATTAATAGAGCGCGGTTGAGCCCTCATAACATAAGGAGCTTAACCGCATTATAAGACTGGCATTATTTACAGCTAAGAGAATCGATTCTAAACCAACTATATAGTTACTCTTTATTCTAAAAACTTGCACAATAATGCAAAAAAAACTGAAGCGATTATTTTCTGACAAGCTAGTCAAAAATATCGGTTGGCTAACAGCGAGTCAAATTTTTAGGCGGGTTATCCGTATCGCTATCGTAGTTGTTTTAGGTCGAGTCTTATCTGCCGAAGAATATGGTCTGAAGGCTATTATATTTGCCGTCACCGATTTCTCAAACGTCTTTATACAAAAAGGTGGAATTGCACCCAAAATAATTCAAGCCGACAAAGAAGAAATCAACGACCTAATAGACACAGCCTATTGGACAAACTGGATTCTATGTATAGGAATCTTTCTTCTCCAATGTTTGATGGCCTTCCCCATTGCCTTGTTTTATGAAAATAACAGGCTGATATTGCCCATCATGGTGATGGCAACCACCTACTTAGTCAACCCATTCTACGCGGTTCAAGACGCACTACTTCGACGCGAGAATAAGCTAAAAATTGGTGCCATAGCGACTGCCCTTAATTCTGTTGTGAGTCAGACACTCTTGATTATCCTAGCGCTGATGGGCATGGGAATTTGGAGTGTGGTTTCAGCATTGATGATTGCTCAAGCATGTTGGTTGATTGTCTACAGAAGAAATCATTCTTGGCGTCCAACTGGAAAATTCACTCTAAAAGGATGGAGAGCAATCTTTGATTTCTCTAAATATCCTTTGGGCATTGAAATGCTCAACTATCTGAGATCAAACATTGATTATCTGCTGATTGGCCGCTTCTTTAGTGTTGAACAGTTAGGTCTTTACTTCTTTGCTTTTAATGCAGGACTGGGATTGAGTCTCACAGCCATCAATATGGTCTCTAACTCTGTCTTTCCCTATCTGTGTGAGGCGCGAGATAGCCTGTCTTCTCTGAAAAAAAGCTATTCAAGAAGCGTAAAAATTTGTGCCGCTATTATATTTCCATTGGTTTTATTACAGAGCAGTTTAGCTCCATTTTATGTACCTATTGTATTTAGTCAGAAATGGATTCCTGCAATTCCAATTCTGATTATGATTTGTTTGTCTGCGTTGCCTAGACCGTTTGCCCTAGTTGCAGAGCAATTACTGCTAGCCGTCGACCGAGGTATGGATGGCCTGAAATGGAATATTTTCTTCACGGTGATATTCACGGCGGCAATTATAGTAGCCGCACAATTCAATATCTTTGTAGTCGCAGCCGTTGTCTTAGGAGTTCATCTTTTACTTCTCCCCATATTTAGCATTGTAGTATCAAGATCCGTATTTTCTGGCAAAGGGGCATTCTCTCCTTCTTAATACCTATTGATTAATCCTAGAATTTGATGAATCTTTTCGGCATATCATCATGACATCAACTCCATTCATTTCAGTTGTTATCCCGGCATATAACGCCGCTGTCTTTCTGCCAGAGGTAATCCAGTCCGTTATGGAGCAGTCCTATTCCGAGTGGGAGTTGCTAGTCATTGATGATGGCTCAACAGACAACACGGCAACATTAGTCAGCGAATATAGTCAATCAGACAGCAGAGTTCGTCTTATTTCTAAAGAAAACGGGGGTGTTTCTGTAGCTCGTAATTTAGGTACTGAGATTGCGAAGGGTGAGCTAATTGCCTTTCTAGATTCAGACGACCTTTGGCTAAAAGACAAACTGTCAGTTCATGTTGACTACATGAAGTCTCATCCACAGGTGGGCGTAAGCTTTTCAAGGGTTGAATTGATCGAGTCTGACGGCTCAACCACTAACAAACTTACTGATAATATTGTCGATACTCTCAAACCACAGGATCTGTTTTATAGCAATCCCACGGTGACGACATCCAATCTCGTTATCCGAAAGTCAGTTTTTCAAGAGTTAGATGGCTTTGATACCTCGATGCAGTACAACGAAGACATTGATCTTCTATTTAGACTCGCCATTCAAAACCACTGGAAAATTGAAGGTATCGATCAGGTCTTAGTCCAATACCGTCTACATTCCTCTGGTTTATCTTCAACACTGAAGAAAATGGAAGAGGGCTGGGTAACATTGATGACAAAGGCTCGTCAAAAAGCACCTAGCTTGGTCGACGAACATTATCAAGCGGCGCAAGCGGCTCAGCTTCAATATTTAGCTAGACAGACATTGCGGCTAAATTTGTCAGCATTTCTGGGTGTTTCTTTTGTCAATCGAGCATTGATTAGCAATTGGAAAAATCTGTATAAAACACCTAAGTTAGTAGGTCTAGCTTTGCTGGTTTATCTCAAATTAGCGACATTCAACGTCATTAAATTTAGTATTTAGAAAAAATATCCAGACTATTTCCACTGAAAACGTATAGGGCTTACATATAGTTGCCAATAGCTGTTCTGAGATTCAAATAATGGGGGCGTCATGTTAAAGATCCCAAGATTCATAGAATATACTTTTGTCTGTTTTAGCCTATGGTTTTTCATAGGCAATCCCATTAACTTGATTACTGGTGGAGGTGCTGGTCAGATTGTAGATGTTAGCCAGGCTCAGAGTAATTTCTTACTGCCGGCAATCAGCATGATGATATATGCGATCGCTACTGCATGTTTGATTTTACGTTGGAAACTTATCCTAGCTAAGCTACGCTCTAGTCCACAGTCTCTCCTCTTGATATTATTTCTGTTACTTGTTTTCCTCTCACCAGAGTGGTCAGCGCGTCCTAATATTTCTTCACGTCGGAGTATTCTATTTTTAGGCTCAACCGCATTTTCTGTATTCTTTTCACTCAGCTTTAACTTTAAGCAGCAGCTTCGCTTTTTAGCTATCGCCCTGTGTATGAACACAGTTGTCTGTTTCTTATTTGGAGCTTTACTACCAAAGTATGGGGTTATGCACCTTCCCCCACACACCGGTTCATGGCGCGGTGTGCACACCCATAAAAATCAACTGGGGGCACAAATGGCATTGACCACAGTGCTGTTACTAGCGACCCAGTATATAGGTATTTTCCAACGTAGAGGACGGTTAATCATTAGTGGTGTCATGCTGCTCTCAGCCTTTATGGTTGTTGCATCCAACTCAACGACTGCGCTTTTAGCAACATTTACAATGGCACTGACATTTTTCATCTGTAATACCCTAAAGCTCAACTACAGATATATGGTGATTGCCGTAAGCTCTATTGTCTTACTGGCAGGTGGAGCCTCTATTTATATTCAGGCAAATGCCGACAGTTTGCTAGGTGCGTTTGGCAAAGGGACTGACCTATCGGGTCGAAACGATATCTGGCCAGCTGTTTGGCATATGATTTCCCTTAAGCCATTGTTTGGCTATGGATATGAAGGGTTTTGGGGTCCAGCTGGAGGACCTGCCGATCTTCTACGACAAATCGTTGGTTGGCCTGCCCCTAACGCACACAACGGATTTCTAGAGATTTTACTGTCTGTAGGCTGGGTTGGTGGCATTCTTTTCTTTGGCAGTTTTTTGATCACCATAATAAAGTCTGTCCAATTGGTCAGACTTACTAAACAGTCATATGCTATTTTTCCAGTGCTTGTTTTAGTCTTTTTGTCACTCAGTAATATGACAGAAAGTAATCTTTTTATTCGTGATTCATGGATTTTATATGTTTGGGCATCCTTGTCTTCTGTACAAATACTATCAACATGGTCTGAGAAACCAGAGAGTGAACCGGAGTATAGCTTAGAGTCTGCAGTGCCAGAGAGAGTGGCTTAGTTTTGACTCCAAAACTAACAAGGAGCCTATTTCTGTCAAGATCTATACCCTCTCTAAAAGTTTACGAAATCAGATCTTTCACCCAAAAATATAAATATCTCTAGGCTTCAAAATTAGTTTAATAAAACCTTTAAGATAATCTAGGATGATCAGAGCTCGATTAAGAGTCTACATTTGAAATCTCCGACTTTCGTCTGAAAACAGTGCTTTCAATATGTATACGTTAGCCAGATAGTGCCTCTTTAGGAGAGGGAGAATTTTCATGAACAAAAAGCTTGTGTCTGTAATCATCCCGGTCTACAAGGCTGAGGATTATGTAGAGCGAACGATACGGTCAGTTCTAGCACAGACGTATAGTGACCTTGAGGTTGTTATTGTTGATGATGGTTCACCCGACCAAAGTATTGATGTTTGTCGTCGATTTGACGATCCGAGAATCAAAATTATTCAACAAGCTAATCGAGGACTAGCCGGTGCGAGAAACACAGGTATTAGAAACTCAACTGGTGACTATGTTGCTTTAATCGATGCAGACGATCTCTGGACAAAAGACAAGATTGAAAAACATGTTAATCATCTGGAGAACAATCCTAAAATCGGGATTAGTTTTAGTTATTCTGAGCTAATTGATGAGCATGATAAGTCTACGGGTCTCAAACAAATCCCCACAAAGATAAAGGATATTACGCCTCAGTACATTCTCCGTCGCAACCCTATTGGCAATGGCTCATCACCCGTATTCAAGCAGCAGGTATTCAAGGACATTGAGTTTAAGGATAATCTCTACGGGACTGAGGAAATCTTTTACTTCGATGAAAGCTTCAAAAGAGCTGAAGATGTTGAGTGCTGGTTGCGAATAGCCGTAGAAACTAAGTGGGATTGTGAGGGCATCCCTGAACTACTGACTCTATATCGTGTGAATCCCGGTGGGTTATCCGCCAGCGTTCTGCTTCAATATGAATATCTAGAGAGAATCATCGATAAGTACAACACAGCTTACCCAGAAATCTTTGCTGATGTTGTCGATCTTACTAAAGCCTATTTTCAAAGATATATCGCTCGACGTGCAATTAGTATGAGAGACGGTAAATTAGCTGTTGAAATGCTTCACAAAGCTCTGGCATGTGACCTACGCATCTTGTTTGAGGAGCCAAAGAAAACGCTGATTACAATGGCAGCCGCCTATTTTCTATATCTCTTCCCAACGAGATTCTATAGGCAGTTGGAACAGGTAGCTATGAATTTTGCCAAGGGATTCTAAAAGTTAGCGTATCCAAAAGCAGAAAACCGCCTAATGCGCACAGACAGAAGAGCTATATATCACGAGTATTATTTTTAACTAGATTCCCAGGATGACCTTAATTTCTAACAGTAAAAAATTTGTGTTTGTCCATCTGCATAAGTGCGGTGGAACTAGTATTGAGCGTGCGCTTGACCAGGAAACAGCGTGGAATGACGTCATTCTGGGCAGCACAAAATATGGAGAAAAGATACAACAAGTCTATGAGAAAAAGTTTGGTATTTATAAGCATTCATCGGCTGCTGAGATAAAACACCTAATGGGTGAAACGCTTTGGGATGAATACTTTACCTTCTCTATAGTTAGACATCCCATTGATCGGATGGTGTCATTCTACGAATATCTGAAAACGTATTATCTGGGAGGCTACAGGGGAACCGCGATTAAGCTGATGTACTCCATAGACCAGGTTAAAACGATTCCTCCTTCATTGACTCAGCTGCCTAAGCTATACGATGCTTTTAGATGGCCAGGCATCGTCGCTTGTCTCAACAGTAGTACAGTATCTGAGTTTATTCATTCAGAAGAATGCTGGAAATCCTATGGAACGATGTCTCAGTTCCAACAGCTAGCCGACGAAACAGGTGAGAATCTTATCGTTGATTATGTAGGCCGGCTAGAGGACATTAGCACTGACTGGGAGTTTATCTGTCAAAAGATAGGTAGCTCTGTTTCTTTGCCCCATGCCAATAAGTCTAAGCGGAAGTATAGAGACTGGAGAAAATACTTTAGCTTAAACGATATCAACTTCTTAGAGGAAAAGTACGAGAAAGACATTGAAGCGTTTAGCTACACAATTTAAACTTTACAACTTGTTCTTAGAGAAGGTTTTTTGACAATTCAAATTCTTTAATCCTGCCTAAGAAAAGTGGCGTTACATAATCTATACAGAAAGGCTGTGAGGTAGTTAGCATATGAAATGGGCTGTTATTGCTGCATATTTTAGCCAAGAACATATTGATAATCATATTTGGTTAAGTCGCTTGGTTCCAGAGGAAAAATATGATTTCCAGTTGATGAAGCGCTCTCAACCAATTACAAACTGGCACGATAGAAAAGTGAAATTCACTACGTTTTCACAGTGGATGGTTCACTGGAATCATGCATCATCT
>JBHJIV010000190.1:0-26377 GCA_050043105.1 Leptolyngbyaceae cyanobacterium
GACCGGTACTAGAACTCGAAGGCTTTCAGATTGGTGCGGTGACCGGCGTACAGGGCATGTCATGGGAAGAGTACATCGTCAAAGGAATGTCAAACCATGCCGGGACCACACCCATGCATTTGCGCCATGATGCTGGGTATGGAGCCAGTGCGATCGCACTGGCGGCCCGCAATCTTGCTTTAGCAATGGGTGGCAATCAGGTTGCCACGGTTGGCACTATTCAACTCAAGCCCGGTTTGGTAAATGTTATCGCGAAAGAAGCCCGCCTCACGGTGGATCTACGCAACACCGACGAAACGCGTTTACAACAGGCCGAAGCCGACATGACCACCAGAATCGAGGCCATTGCCAGAGCAGAAGGGTTGGAGATTTCTAGCCGATCCCTCGCTCGCTTTGAGCCTGTTGTTTTTGCTCCTGACATGATTGAGCTGGTTACTAAAACAGCCCGAGAACTGGGACTATCTGTAAAATCTATGCCCAGTGGGGCTGGGCATGACGCCGGACTAATTGCGGCTATGGCACCCACCGCCATGATCTTTGTCCCCAGTGCTAATGGCATTAGCCACAATGTTCAGGAATATACAGCTCCTAAAGAGTTAGAAAATGGAGCAAATGTGTTACTGCATGTATTGTTACAGCTGGTGATGTAGGTATGATACTATCATCAATTTTTAGCCAGAGACTGTTTTGAAACTTCTCCTTCTACGCTCATGGTGGACAGGGCCGACCGATTTAGATCTGCTGGTTCAACAAACTCTAGATGATGGCTTTGACGGTATTGAAGGGCCTATTCCACAAGATAACCAAGCAAGACAACGGCTGCGTCATCTGCTTCAAGAGAATAATCTGGTTTTCATTGCAGAAGCAACCACTGGCAGCGATCCAAATAGTCCTAAAGATTGGTGGATTCCCCGCCCTGAGCGTACCGTGGACGATCACCTCGATGACCTAAGGTGGGTGATTGACCGTGCCCAGGATGTCGATGCCCTGTTTGTCTCCACCATGTGCGGGTATGATGCCTGGTCGTGGCAGCAAAATGTAGACTTTTTTGGTCGCGCTTTAGAATTAGAACAGACATCAGGAATCACCGTCAGTTTTGAAACCCATCGCAGCCGTTCCCTTTACAATCCCTGGACTACTCGGGATCTGCTCAATGAATATCCTGCGATGAAACTCACCTGTGACTTTAGCCATTGGTGTGTTGTTTGTGAACGGTTAATCGATACAGAATGGTCCATTTTGGAACTCTGTGCTGAACGGGCACAGCATATTCAGTGTCGTGTGGGATATCCTCAACACGCCCAGGTGCCCGACCCTCGCGCAGAGGAATACAACGAGGCTCTAACCGCCCATGAACGCTGGTGGAGTTTAATCTGGAAGAAACAACACCAGCGGGGTATGCCCCAAACAACAATGATGCCGGAGTTTCTCTACGATGGCTACATGCAAACCTTGCCCTACACAGACATGCCAGTAGCGGATGTATGGGAGATTACATGTTGGATGGCGCAACGACAGCGACAACAATTTGCCAATCGGTAGTGATAATACAGTATTGCCAGCTCTATGAAAGTCGACGTTCTCAAAATTTCTCAAAGCAGCCCGGATGATCTTACTGGGTTAATCTCTTTGGTTCAGCAGCAGCAGCTTGACCCCAAAAATATTGTGGCTATCCTGGGTAAAACCGAAGGCAATGGCTGTGAGAATGACTTTACCCGAGGGTTTGCGGTGGCAACCTTAAAGGGGTATTTACGACCGCTGATCGGGGAAGAGCGGGTCAATCAAATTGTGTATGTCATGTCCGGCGGCACTGAAGGCGTATTGAGCCCTCACATGACGGTGTTTACTCAGCAAACAGAGAGACTAGAAGGCCCTGTCCAACATGGTTTGGCTTTGGGAATTCATCATACACGGGATTTTTTAGCGGGTGAAATTGGCACATTAACAATGGTGAATGTAGTGGCGGAGGGAGTGAGGGGTGCGATCGCAACTGCCCAAATCTCTCCCCAAGATGTCCACTTTGTCCAAATCAAATGCCCCCTGCTTACGGCATCTCGGAGTGCCAAAAGCGACACCACCATTACCCAAGACAGCTATAAATCCATGGCCTATTCCCGTGGTGCCTCCGCGTTGGGTGTGGCCCTGGCTTTAGGAGAAATTCAACCGGGTCAGCTAACAGCAACGGATATCTGCTCTAACTATAGTCTCTACTCGTCTGTGGCTTCCACATCGGCAGGTGTGGAACTCAAAAACTGTGAGATTCTTGTCCTGGGCAATTCTCCCCACTCCCATAGCAACTATCGTATTGGCCACAGTGTCATGGAACATGCCCTCGATATTGATGCGGTGGCCCGAGCCATCAACAGTGCCCAAGGTTCGATTGACTCAATTGTGAATATCTTCGCCAAAGCAGAAGCCTCACCATCTGGTGAAATTTTAGGCCATCGTCATACTATGCTCGATGATTCTGATATTAACCATACCCGCATGGCTCGGGCAGTTGTTGGGGCAGTTGTTGCCGCTACGATACAAGATCCGATGGTCTATATTTCAGGGGGTAGTGAGCATCAAGGACCAGCGGGAGGGGGGCCAATAGCCGTGATTAGTCAGTCAACTTCGAAAAGGACAATCAAATTATGAGCCATTCTAAACAGTTTAACTACACATTAGATCAGCCCCTGGCACCCAACGTTTCCAGCCGGATGTCAGCACCCAAGCAACACACCTACACTGACCCTCACATTTTTCACAATGAGATAGCCAGCATTTTTAATCACGACTGGGTCATGGTGGGGCGCGCAGGGGCGATTCCCAATCCTGGTGACTATATGACAGCATTCCTGGGGCAGCGTCCTGTTATTGTCATGCGACAGCAGGACGGTTCAATTCGCACAATGGCCAATTATTGCCTGCATCGCTATGTCAAACTGCTAGAAGGTAGCGGGTCTACCAAGAGTATTGTGTGCCCCTACCACTGTTGGACTTATAAATTGGATGGTGAGTTAATCGGTGTGCCCGAACGAGAGGGATTTTGCACTGAAGATATCGAGGGAGTTACATTAGAAACACTAGCAACCGATGAGTATCTTGGTTATGTTTTTGTTTCTCTGCGAAAAGACTTACCGCCCGTGGCTGACCGGTTGCAAAATCTCAGTCTGATCCTAAAGAATTTTGAGCTAGATCGTTACGAAGATCAGCATGTGGTGCATGAAGAGATATGGAATGCCAATTGGAAGCTTATCTACCACAATTTTATTGAGAGTTATCACGTCACCTATACCCATACACAGTCTATTGGGCCTGCAAATCCGACCAAACTGGTTGAATACGGCCCCGTTGGCAACCCGAATTTTACGATTCACAGTAATTCTTACGTCCGTGAACCAGATATTTATAACCCGCAGCTAAATAAAGATGAGGTTAGACGGTTTTATGTGACGGGTGTTTTCCCGAACGGGTTAATTGCGGTTGATCCAAATTTTGTTTGGTGGATGGCCCTTGAACCCAAATCTGTTGACCAAACCAATGCACGTTGGGGACTTTCATTTTCTCATCATGCGATGAAGACAATGCCTGACCCTGAAAAGTTTGTTAAAGAGATTATCAATGTGATTGAAATAGCCACCACTGAGGATAAAGAGATGGTTGAGCGGATGCAGACAGGTGCAAATTTTGGCTCGGATAAAGCAGGTTTGTTGCATGCTCCGTTAGAAGTACACATAAAAGAGTTTGATGATTATGTTATGCGCTTATCGCGTAGTTGAAACGGAGCTGCTATGTCCTGGACCTATGGCACTTTAATGATTGCACCTAGAGAGATTGAGTAAACTGAAAATCCACGTCGGGTTGTTTCCCAGAAATGATATCTGCTATCGCCTTGCCAGAACCGCAAGAATGAGTCCAACCCAATGTGCCGTGGCCTGTATTAACAAATAAATTAGCATAGCGAGTTTTGCCAATATAGGGCAAATTAGATGGGGTTGAGGGTCGCAAACCGGTCCAAAACTTTGCCGATTTTGGGTTGATGGCCCCCGGAAACAACTCCATTACTCGCTCCACAATAGCTTCACAGCGAACAGTATTCAAAGCTAATCCATAACCGTTTAGTTCAGCGGTGCCAGCAACGCGCAGCCGATTGCCTAATCGAGAAAAAACCAGCTTGTACTCATCATCCGTCAGACTGGTGGTATATGCTCGCTCCTCATGTTCAACCGGAAATGTTGCCGAATAGCCTTTGACAGGATAGATGTGCAAATTAATCCACAACGGTCTCACTAACTGTGATCTGTATCTACCCAAACAAACCACATAAGCATCTGGTTTCAGGTTCTCACGATAGCCATCCGCTTGAGAAATTTGCAGACCATCTATTTTCTCATCAGCTGTTTCAAGCATATGAATCTGAGTATTCCATAAAAACCTGACTCCATTTTTTTGACAAAGCTGAGCTAAGTTCTGGGTAAATTGATGAGCATCTCCAGATTCATCAGCAGAGGTGTAAGTTGCCCCTACAATTTTGTCTTGAACTGTTTTAAGGGCGGGTTCGATATGAATCGCTTCTTCCGCCGTAATCACTTGCCGAACACAGCCAAAGTCTTGCATAAGTTGTGTAGTCTGAATGGCCGCCTTAAATTCTTTTTGATTAGTATAGAAGTGTAGAATACCCTGCGTGAGACAGTCATAGGCAATCTCTGTTTCTGAGCGCAATGTTTGCAACGTATTGCGGCTGAACGTACCTAAATTGAGGAGTTGGATTAAATTATAGCGAGCTTGATTGGGCATACATTCTTGTAAGAAACGCAAACCCCAACACCACTGGTTTATATCTGCTCGTAACCGAAATAATAACGGTGCGTCTTCACGATTTATCCATTTCAAGATCTTTCCAGGCGTATTGGGATTAGCCCAAGGCTCAGCATGGGAAACTGAAATCTGACCACCGTTAGCAAAACTCGTTTCTAACCCAGCCTTTGGCTGGCGGTCAATGACTGTAACCTCAAACCCAGCTTTTTGAAGGAACCACGCTGTTGTGACACCGATAACACCAGCGCCTAAGACACAAATTTTCATAATAAACTCTCGGTAAAATCAATACAGAAGGATATTCATCAGTAACGATCCCCTCTGTCCTTTTACCTGAGAGATTCGTAGACCAGAGCTAAAACCTTATTAGCCCTAAACTACTTGCCCCTTCGGTGGCTGCTCGACACAGCACTCTCCAGATTTCATAATTCCATCAGTAACTTAACCTGAGCGTTTTTGGGAATGCGCCTTCGGTGCCAAACGGCAGAAACAATCTGCCCAAGGACTCTCCTGAGTGGAATAGATGCCTAATTCTAGTGCATCAAGCATTCATACTTGTCAAAAAAATAACGCTGCTAAATTCTAAAAACTGTAATCTTAAACACTTTTTAAAGGTTTACCTCCAGGAGCGCTATCCTCTTAGAGTTCTGTGGAAGTGCAAAATTGTCGAGGAAATACTGTTGGCACAATACTTTTTGAGATATGAAGTAGAGATTTTTGGAAAGCCATCTGCTCTGAGCAAATGTTGACGCCTCGAACACTAAAACTCATTCTGATGCTTAATCAATAGATTTTGTGGTCTGTTGATAACAAATGGTAAAAAATATTAATAAGTAGATTACGATACAAAAGCTCAGACTCCATCTTGCTAACGTTGCCATATTGAAGTCTCTCTGCATAGGTATTACAGGATGGTTGTATTATCTATCTACTTTTCATCTCTAAGCCCGTGTCATGAGCCCTCTAGTTTAAACACCAAGGAGGGACGGCTTCATAAGCACTTGCTCAAATGGAACGGTGTTGGTTCTCCTTACGCTTCAGTGCTTGTGTAAGCCTACATGACGGGTTAGATACGCTTAATTTTAAGAGTTTGGTCAGAATAATTTGACCAGTGATACTGTTGCTCTTAAAGCAAAGTGTGTTCACGGTGCTTACTGCGAAAAGTTTGAGACAGCTCTGCAGGTTTTTACCAAAGTGGATGCTGTTGTGACATAAGCATCTGAAAGATTTTTGTTCTCATTGCTGACAGCTCTACGTGCTTCTAGAGGCTTAACCTAGAGCCTAAATTTGTCAACTCCGCGATGTGTTGGGTTGAATTGAGAGATTCAGGCTCCACTGGCTTAGAGTGGGAAAATGCTTTACATCAGCATTGGCAAAGCGTTCTATCGCTTTAGCAATACCTGCGCGATTCGCAATCGGAGATGGGGATTAAGCCTCTGGCACCGTGACTGCACCATCAGGAGTGACTATTTAGCACCCTCTCTAAGTGCGCTCTCATCACGGGCAGCAGCACTGGTAAACCCTATACCCAATTCTTTGACCTGTCAGAGGAAATGATTGAAACCATAAGGAGCTGCTGTATGTTACGCATACCCAAAAAATCTCACTGGTTTTTCCTAGTTGAGTGTAGCGGTTGTTGTTCTAGAGTATGGACTACAGAACTGAATCTCACCAAAGACTATTTGTCACGTTTTGATTTCCATCCCAAGTTCAATGCTGACATTATCTTTAGAAATTGTTTTGCTAAAGATATTTGACATCGACTTTTTTCAAAAAATGATTCCTATTTTGCTGTCAAAAATCGAAGCAATACTTATTTTTTTTAGATTTTATCTATAGGCATAAAAAATGAAGATAGCGACATAAAGAATAGTCAAATAGGGAATTTTAACCTTTTTTTGTATTGTTAACTTCCATAAAATACATGGGATTTAAGGTGCCTAAATAAATTTATTTTAGGTATTTGTATTGAATAAAAATACCTAATTATATGGTGCGTAAATATACAGAAAAAAACTTTTTATTACTTATATTGTGGTAGAAACTTTTTGAAAAATTCGCTTCACAATTAAAAACAATAAATACAAGATATTTCTATTTCAAAGTTTCTCTCATTTGGAGTCAACACTGATGAAAAAACCGCTGTTTAGGTTAAAACACTATCTCTATGGCCTTGGCTTTTTGCTTATCTTTCTACCTCAGGTTGCCTTCGCCCAGGATGAAGCTGCCTCTCCTGGCTTTTTAGGCTCCATTGAAGCCGGTGTGCAAAGTGTTGTTGATGTCCTCAACCTGCTCTTTTACTTTAAGGTTGGCGGCGAGAATGGCATGCCCTTTATTGTTCTTTGGTAGGTAATTGGTGCTATTTTCTTTACCTTCAGACTTAAGTTTATCAACATCCGTGCATTCAAACATGCCATTGATGTGGTGCGGGGCAAGTACGATAGCGAAGAAGATGAAGGGGATGTTTCTCACTTTCAGGCATTGGCAGCAGCCCTGTCTGGGACCGTGGGAATTGGTAATATTGCTGGAGTTGCGATCGCAATTCGCCTGGGTGGACCCGGAGCAGCATTTTGGATGACGATGGCAGGCTTTTTAGGCATGTCGAGTAAGTTTGCCGAATGTACCCTTGGTCAAAAATATCGTGTCATTAAACCTGACGGTACTGTCGGCGGTGGCCCTATGTATTATCTCTCCCGTGGTTTATCCGCCATGGGTATGGCACCTGTCGGTAAGGCTTTGGCCACCATTTTTGCTGTTTTTTGCGCCATTGGGAGTTTGGGCATTGGCAATATGTTTCAAGCAAATCAGGCATTTGCCGCTGTCTCCAATGTTCTACCATTTCTGTCCAACCTGAGCTGGCTATTTGGGATTGTCTTAGCGCTCATTGTTGGTCTGGTAATTTTAGGCGGAATTGAGCGCATTGGTGCAGTAGCAGGCGTATTAGTCCCCTTTATGGCCGTTATCTATGCCTTAGCCTGTTTTTGGGTAATGTTAGTAAAACTACCTGAGGTTCCCACTGCTATCGGCACAATTATCTCCACCGCCTTTAGTCCAGAAGCCGTCTCAGGTGGAGCCATTGGTGCTCTAATCATTGGATTTCAGCGGGCCGCATTTTCTAATGAAGCCGGTTTGGGCTCAGCGGCCATCGCCCACTCAGCGGCCAAAACAGATGAACCCGTTCGAGAAGGGATTGTGGCTTTGCTAGAGCCTTTTATTGACACCATGTATATTTGTAACCTCACCGCAATTGTCATTGTTCTCACCGGAGTTTATGCCGATCCAACTGCGGCCGATCTCAACGGAGCCCAGCTATCGGCCGCCTCTTTCGAAACAGTGATTGGCTGGTTTCCCTATGTGATCGCAGTGGCTGGATTTTTGTTCGCACTGTCAACCATGATTTCCTGGAGCTATTATGGACAACAATCCTGGGCTTTTCTCTTTGGTGATAGAACCACTAACATCTACAAGGGTATTTTTCTGTTCTGCGTGTTTGTCGGCTCAGTTGTTAATCTTGGCCCTGTTCTAGACTTCAGCGATATTATGGCCCTGGCCATGTCGTTGCCAAACCTATTGGGCTGCTTCTTAATGTCAGGACTGATTGCTAGAGAATTAGCTAGCTATATGGATCGACTGAAGTCAGGAGAAATGCTACCAGAGCCTCACGTAGCTCAAGAAACTGTTGTTCGGAGATAAATGAAATGAGTTGGCTTAAACGAACATCTGTTCTTGTTCCAATTGATTTTTCTGACCTGTCTTATCAGGCACTAGAGCCAGCTAAGGAGCATGTTGAAGATATTTCAGCCCTAAAGCTGATCCATGTACTTTCACCATTGCACCCGGCTGACCCAGCAGCTATGTGGGACACAGTCAGTGATGAGGACCGCAAACAAAAAGTCCGAGCCTTTACCCGTAATAAGCTTAACGAAATGGGATATGGCGATATTCACATTGAAGTCGTTATTGGTGATACCACGTCAAAAATTGTGGACTATGCTCAAGAAATAGATGCGGGTCTGATTGTGATTTCATCTCATGGTCGTAAAGGTGTCGGTCATTTTCTAATGGGGTCTGTGGCTGAACAAATTGTGCGATTGTCCCATTGTCCAGTGCTGGTTCTCAAGTAAGTCACCGGCAAAGGGATATCTGTAGGGGTTAACGTCTTGTGCTGAGAGATGTTAACCTTTCTGTTGAAAATATAAGAGATTGCGATCGCAACATAAATTCGCTGACTTGCAGCGAAAAGCACAGTTTTAAGTCAACATTTTGTCTTAATTTTTAGAAAAGCCTACAGGTTGAGGATTAATTAATGAGCGGATTGGGTGGTCTGAATAAAGCGCCAAACGGTGTTGTCCTGGGTATGGTGCAATTACAACTACCCAATGTGGTCACCCCAGACGATTTGGCGGCTCAAACTCAGCGCATTTGTGACATGGTCGCCAAAGCCCGTCGCAACATGCCCACCATGGATCTTGTGGTTTTTCCAGAATATTCGCTCCATGGGCTATCGATGGATACCAACCCTGCCATCATGTGCAAGCTGGATGGCCCTGAGGTAGCGGCCTTTCGTCAAGCCTGTATCGATAATCAAATCTGGGGCTGCTTCTCAATTATGGAGCATAATCCTGATGGCAACCCCTATAACAGCGGCATCATTATCGACGCCCAGGGAGAACTCAAACTCTACTATCGTAAGCTCCACCCCTGGGTGCCAGTAGAACCCTGGGAGCCCGGAAATATTGGGATTCCTGTAAGCGATGGACCTAACGGCAGCAAGCTAGCGCTGATTATCTGTCACGACGGTATGTTTCCTGAAATGGCGAGAGAATGCGCCTATAAAGGTGCCGAGATTATGCTCCGCACCGCAGGGTATACGGCCCCGATTCGCCACAGCTGGCGGGTCACCAACCAGGCCAATGCCTTTTGTAATCTCATCGTGACCGCGTCAGTGTGTATGTGCGGCACTGATGGCACATTTGATTCTATGGGCGAGGGCTTGATTGTTAACTTTGACGGTGAGCCCCTAGTGATGGGTAGCCATCGCCCCGATGAAATTATTACAACTGAAGTCCGGCCTGACTTGGTCCGCGAAGCTCGTCAACACTGGTCTGTTGAGAACAACATTTACCAGTTTGGTCATCGAGGATATGTGGCTGTCAAGGGTGGTGCTCAGGACTGCCCCTACACCTACATGCAAGACATGGTGGCAGGTAATTATCGCCTACCTTGGGAAGATGATGTGGTCTACACCGATGGCACCTCCTGTGGGTTTGAGGCTCCTACCCGTGAATATAAAGGAGAGGAGCTGGCCTCTCCCAGTGTTTTGAGTAATAGCTAGGGATGTCATGACTCCCTTCTCTGTCTAGGCGATAGCTAAACCTGTCGTCTAGATAGGCTGTTTTGACTAGTTGTATCTAACCTGAGTCTGGGTATAGTGTTGTTATTGGCGATCCACAGAGTCAGGATAAAAATTCCAGCTAACAGGCTCAAGCTAACACAGGCAGTAATTATAAAAATCTTATTTTCTCGCATGACATGTTTGCTCTAGTTGTGGATATAGCCGCCACGAGACTATTAGAGACTTTAAGTTCTCTAGATAGTCGGGCAAAGCCACTCAATTAGATTTGTTAAACATCCAACAAACGCCTAAATGCCAAGAGTTCCATGGATAAAGAATTGCAATTTAGTTCGTTGCGAACATTTTGAGCAGAGATAGAAATGGTATCCCTGCTGTAAAGCAAGTTAGTATCCATGGGCTGTTACGTATCTTCCGATCCCTATCCTTATCCTTACAATGGTGACCTGCGTCCGGATAATACGGCGCTGATCATTATTGATATGCAAACGGACTTTTGTGGTAAGGGTGGCTACGTGGATAAAATGGGGTACGATCTATCCCTGACTCGTGCACCCATTGAGCCACTGCAGGCTCTTCTAGCCGTTATGCGAAATCTAGGCTATGTGATTTTGCATACCCGTGAAGGTCATCGCCCCGACCTGTCAGATTTACCGGAAAATAAACAGTGGCGCTCTCGACAGATTGGCGCAGGTATTGGTGACCCAGGTCCCTGCGGTCGAATTTTGGTACGGGGTGAAGCCGGTTGGGAAATCATCCCTGAACTAGCACCGGTAGCGGGTGAAACGGTCATTGATAAGCCAGGCAAGGGGGCATTTTTTGCCACTGATCTAGACCTGTTACTGCGTCGCAAGCAGATCCAAAATCTTATTCTTACTGGCATCACCACCGATGTTTGTGTGCATACCACTATGCGAGAGGCCAATGACCGCGGGTATGAGTGTTTGGTGCTCTCAGACTGCACAGGAGCCACTGACTACGGCAACTATCTGGCGGCCTTAAAGATGATCAAAATGCAGGGGGGTGTGTTTGGCGCAGTGGCTACATCGTCTGATCTAATTGAGGCAATTAAGGCTTAGAGCATGAATACGGCAACCCTACCCACACTTACTAAACTTCAGGCTCCGCCTCAGCTAGACATCGTGGACATGACCAAACGGTTTGGCGCTCTGACAGCCCTTGATCGAGTTTCCATGAGTCTTAAGCCGGGAACAGTTCATGCACTTTTAGGAGAAAATGGTGCGGGTAAAAGCACCCTAGTCAAATGTGTTATGGGTTTTTACCATCCCACATCGGGGCAGGTATTAATTGACCAACAGCCCCAAGCGATCCATAGCCCAAAGGATGCCCATGCCCACGGTATCGGTATGGTGTACCAGCATTTCACCTCAGTACCGGCGATGACTGTTGCAGAGAATTTAGTCTTAGCACGCTACGACAAACAAACCGTTATTAATTGGAAAAAAGAATCTGAACAGCTCCAGGCGTTTATCGATCAGTCTCCTTTTAAGGTTGACTTGCACACACCTGTGGCTCAGCTAGCGGCTGGAGAAAAACAAAAGCTAGAGATTCTCAAACAGCTCTATCTTAAAAGCCGCATTCTGATTTTAGATGAACCCACCTCAGTGCTGACTCCAGGAGAGGCGGATGAAGTGCTGGGGCTATTGCGCTCGGAAGTGGTTAAAGGGAACTTGAGCATTCTCCTCATTACCCATAAGTTTCGAGAAGTGCAAGCCTTTGCAGCTGAGGTTACTGTGTTGCGCCAAGGGCCGCCAGCGGGGCAGGGGGCCGGGCCGTCTGTGGAAGCTCTGGCTCAGATGATGTTGGGGGAAGCCAGAGAATCTAAGTCAGTTAATAAGATTGCCATTGACCGTAAAACACCCATTCTGTCGATTGAAGAGATTTCTGCCAATCGTGATAATGGGTTATCGGCGGTAGAGGGCATTAATCTCACCGTTCACGGTGGCGAAATTGTGGGCATTGCTGGGGTTTCTGGCAATGGTCAACGAGAGCTGGTAGAGGTGCTGGCAGGACAGCGCACCCCGACAGCTGGGCAGCTTAAGGTTAATGGTGAAACCTATGGGGCAACCAGGGCTGAAATGTATCGGCATCAGGTTTATGCACTGCCTGAGGAACCCCTACGCAATGCCTGTGTGCCCACCATGAGTGTGGCTGAAAATATTGCCCTACGCACCTTTGATCGACCACCCCAAGCTAGGTGGAACTGGCTCCTAATTTTGAAGGCCATACGGCAGATGGCCCAGGGTTTGGTGCATACCTTTTCGGTTAAAACGCCTACGGTAGACACTCCAGTGGGCCATCTGTCGGGGGGCAATGTACAGCGCACGGTATTAGCCCGTGAACTGTCGTCTGAATCGGTAAAACTGTTGATTGCGGCAAACCCTTGTTTTGGGCTTGATTTTGCTGCTGTTGAATTTATTCACAATGCGATTGTGGATGCCCGCAATCGCGGTGTGGCGGTCTTACTGGTTAGTGAGGATTTAGATGAGCTATTGGCGCTAGCGGATCGCATTATTGTTATCAGCGAAGGGATGTTTGTCTATGAAAGCGACACTGCTCAGGCTGATCTAAATCTTATTGGCCAGCGCATGGCGGGGCACTAGGTGTAGAGGCGTTCCATAAAACGCCTCTACACCAAAAAATAAAACCTGATTAAATCCCTATTCCTAAGCCATTGATTTTGAGTGATTTGTTTGCCCTCGCTGACCATCCAGAACAGCTTTCCTGGGAGCCCTTTCGCCCTGGTGTTGAGATTCATCGGCTTTATAGTGAGGGTCAGCAGGGACCGGCAGCGGCCTTACTAAAATATGAGCCAGGGGCTAGCGTTCCAGTCCATGACCATACAGGCTACGAGCATATTATTGTGTTGTCGGGTGCCCAGCGAGACCATCAGGGTAATCATACTGCTGGCACTTTAGTAATTAATCCACCGGGCTCTAGTCACGATGTAGTTAGCGACGAGGGTTGTATTGTGCTGATTATCTGGGAGAAACCTGTTGTTATCAAAGGAAAAAGTGACTAAATGTCGGTAATTGCTGCTCAACCCTATAGCTATGAGCTACCCACTGATAGTCAGGTGGCTTTGGTGATTATTGACATGCAGCGAGACTTTCTTGAGCCAGGCGGTTTTGGGGAAGCATTGGGTAATGATGTTTCTCGGCTACAGTCAATTGTTCCCACAGTGCAAAGGCTGCAGCAGTTTTTTAGGGGCCGAGGGTTGCCCATTATTCAAACCCAAGAGGGGCATCGGGCAGATTTAGACGATTGCCCTGCGGCCAAACGCGATCGCGGACGGGGCGATTTGAAAATTGGTGATAAAGGTCCCATGGGTCGAATCTTGGTATTGGGGGAACCGGGCAATGAGATTATTCCAGAACTCAAGCCAAAACCGGATGAAATCGTAATTACCAAGCCAGGGAAAGGGGCATTTTATCGAACTGGATTGGACGTGGTGTTGCGATCGCGTCATATCACCCATCTCATCTTTACAAGTGTCACTACTGAAGTCTGTGTTCAAACCACCATGCGAGCAGCCAACGACCGTGGCTATGAATGTTTGCTCGTTGAAGATGCCACCGAAAGCTATTTTCCAGAATTCAAACAGGCCACTCTAGAAATGGTCCGAGCCCAGGGCGGCATTGTTGGCTGGACAGCAACGACCCAGCAGGTTATTGACGGCATAAACTCACTAAGATCTCTGTGACTAATCATCAGTGATGGATAATGGGGAAATGCGGCAGCAGGCGCTGGTTCGGTTTTTCCAACTTTCCTCAATGGTGACTACTCTACCCGCTGATGCTCAATATTTGACCGAAGACACATCGGTAACCCTGGCAGATCAAGTGCAGTTTGCCGAGATTGCCATTCCCCTGACAAAACGGCCCATTGATACAAGCTATGTATGTGCGGGTGCAGGTAAACCAATATTGCTGATCCACGGGTTTGACAGTTCAATTTTTGAATTTCGACGCCTAATCCCTGAGCTGACACCTAATGCTCAGGTGTGGGCTATCGATTTACTCGGGTTTGGGTTTACTGACCGCACGACAGATGCGCCCATAACGCCTGCTGCGATTAAGCAACATATCTACAGTTTTTGGCAACAGAGGATTGGTCAGCCGGTGATTCTGGCTGGTGCATCCATGGGTGGGGCCGCGGCAATTGATTTTGCCCTAGATTTTCCAGAAGCTGTGGACAAACTAGTGTTGCTAGATAGTGCCGGTTTTGCGGCGGGTCCAGCCATGGGTAAACTGATGGTGCCACCGCTAGATAGCTGGGCAACGGCGTTTCTCAAAAATCCGGGTGTGCGACGACGGATTAGTCAGCAGGCCTATTGCGATCGCACCCTGGTCACCCCAGATGCCGAACTTTGCGCCGCCCTACATCTGCAAATGCCCAATTGGAAAGAGGCACTGATCGCATTTACCAAAAGCGGCAGCTATAACTTCTTGAGCAACTACATTCAAAAAATTGCGGTTCCCACCTTAGTCATCTGGGGTCAACAAGATAAGATTTTGGGCACCAAAGACGCCCAGCGGTTTCAGCAAACAGTTCCCAACAATCAGCTAGTGTGGATTCCAGACTGTGGTCATGTTCCCCATTTAGAAAAACCCAGGAACACCGCTGATGCAATCGTGTCTTTTTTGTAAATCCTGTTTGTAATGATCTAATGGGTTGCTACTTGCCCAGGCCCATTGCCAACGTGAACACGACCGCTGTGCAGTAAATTAGTGCGGTCGGTGCAACACTATGAACGCGACCGCTGCACAGTAAACTAGTGCGGAAACACAGTTTGCCGGAGGTGCGATCGCTATGGGGTCAGCTTCATTACGCTCATCTGCCCGCTGGGTAGCCATCATTACGGTAGTGCTCACCCTGTTTGTCGCCTTCTTCTGGCAGCTGGGCAGCATCGGCTTAGTGGATGAAACAGAACCCCTGTTTGCCGAAGCCTCTCGTCAAATGTATCTCACAGGCGATTGGATTACGCCCTACTTTAACGGCGCCACTCGATTTGATAAACCGCCCCTGGTGTACTGGGGCATGGCCCTATGTTTCCATCTATTTGGTGTCGGAGAGTGGGGGGTGCGACTGCCGTCAGCCCTGGCCGCTGCTGGTTTAACCGGGTTTAGCTTTTACACCCTGCAGCGCTTTGGCTATGTCCAGAAAGTTGATACACCCGGCAAACAGACCTTTTTGCTAGCGGCCGTTGTCGGTTCAGTGGCAATGGCCCTTAATCCTCAGACAATTGTTTGGGCTCGCACAGGTGTTTCCGACATGCTGCTGTCGGGCTGTATGGGAGCAGCACTGCTATGTTTCTTTTGGGGCTATGCCCAGCATTCTCGCTGGTATTATGGCTTTTATATTTTTGTCGCCCTGGCCGTGCTCGACAAAGGTCCAGTGGGCGCGGTTATTCCCGGACTCGTTGTTACCACCTTTGCTATCTATCTCGGGCAAGTTCGCAGTCTGCTTAAAGAAATTAAATTGGTGCGGGGTAGCCTATTGGCCCTGCTAATTATGGTCCCCTGGTTTGTTGCCATCATTGCCATCCACGGTCAAACCTATATCGACAGCTTTTTTGGCTACCACAACTACGAGCGATTTACCGATGTCGTCAACGGGCACGCCGCCCCCTGGTTCTTTTACTTTGCTGTCGTGGCTGTCGGTTTTTTGCCCTGGTCACCTGGGTTACCCTTTGCCATAGTAAGACTGCGGCCCTGGTCCATCGGTCATTGGCGACGTCAGCCCAGAGAAAACCAGCTGGGGCTATTTGCCCTAATTTGGTTTTTAGCCATCTTTTGCTTTTTTACAGCAGCGATTACTAAACTACCCAGCTATGTTTTGCCCCTAATACCTGCAGCGGCGATCATGGTGGGGCAAATGTGGGCCGGGCCGCGTCAGCGAGGGATGTGGCTTAGTGCGGTGTTAAGCATTCTCTTTTTTGCTATTTTAGCCGTGGCCTCTTATCTCACACCCAACTGGATTGGGGGCGATCCGGGTATGCCCGATTTCCCAGAATTAGTCAGAGAATCTCAGGCCATGCTGCACGGTGCCATCGTATGGACAGTCGCCACACTCGCAGGGGTAGGGCTACTGCTGATGCAGCGGGTGCGCTGGGTATGGGCCGTCAGCTTTATGGCGTTTCTACTGTTTACAGGGGTGTCAATTTTACCGGTCGCCACCATTGCCGACAGCCAGCGCCAGCTGCCCCTGCGTCAGCTAGCCGAGACGATAGAAACCGTACAACAGCCCGATGAAACCATCGCCATGGTTGGCTTTATGAAACCCAGCCTGGCGTTTTATACTCAGCAGCCCGTTCTCTATGCTTATAATCCAGCCTCAGAACAGCTTCAGGCTGCAGGACAGGCCCTGGTGGTGGGTCATCCCGATGAGATTGCAACCGCCATCAGCGTCAGCCAGTCAGGAAAGATTTTGCAAACAGAAGGTGTTTACCAACTGGCCCGACTGACATTCGCCCCTTAATGACGTGCAACGATCTCAAAATCTTAGGCTCAACCCGATAAGATTTGGTTACGGAGTAATCGTTGACCTGTCCCTACGCACTTCTAGACCGCTTGAGCATTTGAAACCACTGGTGTAGCAACAACACTCGAATCCGATAACAATCGTATCCATCTGGGTGTTCTGTCTGTTCGACAATGCCAAAGTTCTGCAGCATATGCACCGCATCCAAACAATGAATCTCTGAGATATTCAGTTTCTTAGATAAATATGCCAACAATGTCCTTGCCCGCAGCCAACCGTCAGTGTTCATAGACGCTGTTGTCATGATACTCATGGCATTCAACACATGATGCACCTTTGGTCGCGATTTATAAGCCCTCAACTCACCAATGATGCCGTATTCAACATAGGCTTTTAGCGACTGATCGCGAAAGATTTTTCTAAGATGCTGTTGGGCAAAGTCAAAACCGATATACCCACTAGTATTAACATCAGTCTGTGTTTTGGCTTTTCTAACCAAAAAGCCGGCAACCTTTCTAACCAAAAATGGATGACCGCCGCTCAATCGATAAACTGCCTGTATGGTCGGACGATCAAAATCCCATCCCATCAAACCACCAATACCCTCAATCAGAGAGGAGGTCCCATGAACAGATAAAGGAGCCAGATAAGATTCTTTGAAGAATCGATGGAGTGGGTTTTTAGCCGTCTGTGAAAAATTCCACTGTCTAATCCGATTACACTGGGGACGTACCGCCGTTACAAGCAAAGAAACAACTTCTTCTTTCTGGTTCAATGCCCGTAGCGCACTAAAGACAAAGCTAAATTCTTCAGCTTTGTCCTCAAACTTTTCGTTCGAGCGGGGAAATACCCTATCTAGGTTATCTAAACAACATACAATAGGCAACTCATACCCCAATCCTTCTAGATCCTTAGACAGCTTCTTAAAATGCTGATAAAACTCATATGAGGCTTCTTTGATAGGATGATCGCTTTCAGTCAGCAGTGGAGGTTTTTCTAGCAAAGGATTTTTTATCTGTGCTAGATCATAGAGAGTCTGTAGTAGCTCATCTAGCAGCTCAAGGCCATACCCAATATCGCTATATTTTTGTAGATCTATCTGAATAACAGCGTGATCTTGACACATCAGAGTTAGCTGATGAACGACAGAAGATTTTCCTGACTTTCGCAGTCCAAACAAACCTACACTTTGATTATTTTTGAGGTCAGTGGCTAGCTCTGTAAGCAGATTGTTACGTCCAAAGAATAATAGCCTGTCATGAATGGGTTTCTTGCCCCTAAAGAAATCGACCGTGTGCAGATATTGACCAATATGGTTGGATAAAATCTCTACACAATCGTCAGGGCTTGCCAATACGTTGTCAACCTCTGCTAGTGCAATAGGGATAACGTTAAAATCTTGATGTCGTCTTAAATCTGCAATCAGACGTCTAACATCGGGATCGGGCAGCTCTCCATAGAAAATAATCGCGGTCAAACTAGGATTGTTCTCTCTAATCTCATCAGCTCTTTCAAACAGTTTGTTAATGCTGTCTGTGTCAAACCGTTCTGGTGCCACTGATGCAAATAGGGGTGGTTTTAATCCAAAGTCATCGGGCAGTTCTGTAATCAATAAAGTATGGTCATCTTCTTGTTTTGAAACAGCACCCACTTGATCCATAAAGCTTTGGGCAGAGACAATTGCCAGTCGATAGCTGCCTACACTCAAAGACAGAATTTGTTCTTGTACAGATGCCCACAGTTCTGGCGATATCCGCTTTGCCTCTTGTCTACATCTCAACATCAGCAGCGTCACGTACAGGCAATCCTGACACGCTCTGGCTTCATCCCGAGATAGCGCCAGCCATGAATTATCCACCTTGAGAATGCCAAGACACACTTGCTTAAGTTCGTCCAAAAACTTTCTGTGGATATGGCTCGGAAACTGAGGGTCTGGTATATTCAAACTCAGCCGATTGAGCTGCTCAAACAGACTCAAAAAGTCAGAACCTGAGAAAATTTCGTTATTTTTTAGGTCTTCTTCTAGCGAGGAGCGCTGCTCGTGACTTTTAAGATACCGCATGCTGCGAACGCTAGCCCGCTTCCGGATCTTGTTGGCAAGGGGTTTGGCCAGTTGAATAGCTTTTTTGAGTTCGTTTTGGGCGCGTTTTCGAGCCGCAGCGTCGCTGAGTTTGCCGGTATTCTTAACTTGCAAAACAACGCTCTGCAGCGCATTGATTAGATGTGTGGTTAGGGTTAAATCGCTCGATGCTCTCAGGTTATAGATAAAGGGCTGCAGCAGTGCTTGAACGGTTTCTAGCTCCCCTTTAAGTTTAGAGCTCTGGGCCAAGATGCGGCTGTAGTGAAAGGCGCGATAGAGGGCATTAGCGCGCTTTTCAATCAGGTTTTCAGGGGTTGTTTCATCAGCAGTTACATGGGTGGCCCACATCCACAGAGAGCTAAGGTTTTCTGTATTGATATATCCCTGGGCAACGCGATTGAGATACAGCAGCAGATTAATGACGTTGGTCTCGTCGTATTTAAGACCTGCAATCAGTAAAAAGACTTCTTCCCAGCGCTTGTCGTTGGCGTGGAGACGCACCATTTCGGAAAGCGCTTGGTTGCTGTAGTTCTCGTGAATGTACTTAGCGGCGAGAAACTCCTGGAAAGTCAGGTGGGAGAAGGAATAAATGCCTTCGGACTGCTCAACTAAAATGCCTTGCTGAATTGCGATCGCATCCAGTATTGCTTCACCACTCAAGTTGCTGGGTGCGTTGAGCTCTTTTAGCAAAAAGTCTCGAATATGTTCAACCAGATTTACCTTTGTAAACAGCAGCTTATCATCTTTAAAGGCCTTATACGCAATCTCTGCCAGCAGCTTTTCTTCAAGTTCTACATGTAGCCCCTCATAAATCTCTTCATTGGAGACACGTTTCTCCCCAAACCACTTTTCTAACAGAATGCGCAGTCCTTCATGATAGAGAATGCTTCTGTTACCCGAGAAAGTAAGAGAACGGCTGTAGACCAAACACAAGAACGTTAAAAGCAGCGGAGTTCGTGCTAACTCTCGAACCGCAACATTATCTGACTTGCGGATAGACTTCCAGCATTTTTCAGCCGCTTCAGAACTACCTGCTTCGTCAGAATCAGACGAGAACCAGTTATAGATAAAGTTTTTGATTTGCTCTTGACCGTTGCCCGCCAGCGTTATCTCCCGAAAGCTATGGGATGGAGAACGATAGGCCGCTGCTCGACACGATATAACATAGCGATTCTTTTTGTAGCGCTCAACAAAGGCTTCGATTTTATCTAGGACCCTGTAGCGGCTATTGGATGAGACTTCATCTAGCCCATCAAATAAGATTAAAAACAGCCCCTTTTTTAAGGCTTTCTCCGCAATTTCTGCGCTATCTGGGAAATCAAATGACTCCAGCTTTTTGGCAATATAATCCTTAAAGCCGACGGCTCCCTCAGTAAACTTCTTTAAGTCAATCCAAACCGGTATACAGGAGTGGTTAAACTCAGTTTCACCGTTATCCTTAAGCGCTTCTAACCCAATTTTACGCAGCAGCGTTGTTTTCCCGACACCAGGCGCACCAATAATAGACAAATACTGATGCTCATTAGCAACATCTACAGCTGTTCTTTGACGCTTAGAACTAGACTGAAGGCGACGTTCGTTTCTAGCCCGACAGGCTTTTTCCATATCTTCAATAGACATGGAATTATTGATTTCATCTTCTTCTAAAAAACGGACGGGAACATAAACCGAATCAAGACTTACAGGCTTACTCATCCCCAGTATCTTGAGCTTACCGTGGCGCTCTCTAATACGGTCCACATAGGCCTGAGAAGCGGCAAAAATGGTCTGCTTTGTTTGTTGATTAGGACGTTTTTTGAACAGGCCAAACAGTCCCCCTCGCCTGGTTCCCAATGCGTCAATTATTAAATTAGCTAACGACTGGGTTTCTACAGACATAGTTAGGACGATAATTCCGTTTTAAGAACTCTTTAGTGATGATTTTTACACGGCACTATACCGTGAGTCTACCGTAAGCAACATGAAAACTGGGCCCATTAATGTATAGGTTAAATGACCTAATGTATAGGGATTCAGTATAACCTAACGCTGTCGGGGCATAGGGGAGTCAGTGATACCTATGACCCCAGCATTAAAAACTGCTTGGATATCTGAGTCTATCAAGACTTACTGTTACAAACTCCGTATGGATTAAGTCATTTTGGAACATGGGTGATAGCGAACGTTCAGCGGTCATACGGTATTGGTAAGGGAGGTGATGAATACCGATAAAACGCCTGATGGACTACCGTGCACTTAGCCATAGGTATTGCGATCGCTTTATGTGGGTAGATTTTTCAGCAATTTGGCTTAGCCGTAGCTCCACACTTTCAAGCAAAACCTCAAACCATCAAGTCTGATCAGCATTGCACTCATTGAGTTCATGATACTTAATATCAATTTCTAACCCCTCAACAGGCATGTTTACGTCTACCTATGAATAAATATGGAGCAATACTTATTCAGATATAATACAACGAATGTTCCCTAATTTTTGCTCGCTATTGTTAACCGTATCGAGCTATACAGCTTGAGCCTGTGCTGGTTGGGTGTTGTACCGCTGTGTCACATCGCCAAGCCATTAAGGAGAGCGACGTCAGAGGCTTGAACAGCACGTAACTTAATAGACTAGGACGGTGGTAAGTTTTTGTCGCTTCCTTACCATAGTTGTATTCGAAGAGGGCTTCAACTCCCTGCCAGAGCGGTCGTAGAAAGCAAACGTCCTCAGTCACTTTTTCGACTATTGAAGGGAGCCTCAACATCTGATAGCTAATTGAGGCTCGCTGCTTAGTTGACGTATCTCATCAAACTGCAAATTGCCAGACAATGGGTTCCCAACCATAAGCATCTTCTTGACTTCTCACATGGCCTAACCCTGGAAAAGGCATGTGGGGAACTAACAGCAGACGTCGCTCGGCAGTAACAGTTTCAAGTAACTCGCGACGGGCAACCACACCCTGCTGAGGATCATCATCAAAGGCAACTTCCCAGTCTGGATTCTCTAGATTGAGAGGGTCGCTAAAGAAAACATCGCCTGTCGCCAGCAGGCTCTCTTCGCCAGAGGTGATTAGAAACGACGCCTGACCTGGGGTATGCCCAGCAGAATCGACTGCCTGGATATGAGGAATCACCTTGTCACCCATGGCAAATAGGGTAGTGCGATCGCGAATCGCCATTAAATTTCCCTTGGCCGTCGCAATCAGTCCAGTTTTGGTCTCATCATCTAACAAGGAGTTGGGCATCGCGACTGTATCCGCCAACCAAAAATCAGATTCTGTTTGAGAGATGTAAAACTGAGCATTGGGCAAGCGTAGCTGACCGTTAATATCCAGAATGCCGCCAATATGATCGGGATGAGCGTGGGTGACGATAACAGTATCTATATCCGCTGCAGTCACCCCTGCTTCTGCCAAATTTTCAAGCAGGTGACCTGCTGTCGGGCCAAACAAATTACCTGATCCCGTGTCGATCAGCACCCGATGTTCCTCAGTTTCAATATAGAGGGCATTAACATGGGCAAACACTTCTTCTGTCGAGAGAAAATGGTCTGTCAGCACCGATACCACTGCCTCAGGGTCCGCATTGGGAACAAAAAAGCCGGGTGGAAATGTCAGGGTGCCATCGCTGACCACCATGGCCTTAAGCTCTCCCACCCTAAGGTGATAGATACCCACATTAGTCAGGGTAGGTTCAACAGGCGTGGTTTGTGCGATCGCACCGTTACCAAGTAATACCAATCCGAGGGTTATTACTGACAGCAAAGCCAGCAACTGCCCGCGACGAACTCCACGAGCAAGATAGTTTGTAAGTTCTCTTAACCTGCACCAGTGTTGACCTTTCATAGTTAATCCTATCTATTTTGTTCCTGAAGCTCGTTTGTTTTGGGCGGCAAGTTTAGCCGTCTCATTGATGCGTTTAGCACGAGTTTCAGTTTTTTTTGCCATCTTAATCCACCGGAGAATATCACGCTTGGCTGACTCTGGAAATGCTTCGTAATTCTCTACAGCAGGTGGATGCTGCTCCAAAGCCGCAATTAAGTCATCGGGTTTTATTAGCGCATCCACATCATTCAAAAAGTCCCACATACCATTCTTTTTAGAGGTTTCAACCGCCTTTAATCCAGCCTCATGCATCCGCCCTGCTTGAGTCAAAATAGCTACGCGGTCTTTATAGGTTTTTGACCAGTGCTGAGCTTTGCGGGGAGACAACAGCTGCATGGTCCGCTCGTTATCCAGCTTCATACGCCGTCCGTCCATCCAGCCAAAACAAAGGACTTCATCCAACACCTCTTTAACAGATACATATTTATGGGGGACATTTTTCTTGTAAGTAACTATCCAGATTGACTCTTTCTGCTGGTGGTTACGCTCAAACCACTGGCGAAGTTCTTGTACCGATGTCACCTCAACTCTGTTTAGGTCTTGAATTTTTGGCATGGCCTCTCCTTTGTACAAAAACACACATTAATTCATTTTGTTTAAGAGAAGCTATTAAGACCACTGCCTTTAGACAAATAGAGCGTTTATAAGGACAGCTATTTTTTATAAATAGTGCTGAGCTATACAACAGTAATGATTAAAGCAGCAGAAACTTAAAATTTGAAATATTTACGCCCCAGTATCCAAATTAGTTGGATTAGTCGGAGTTTCCGAAAATAGTCCTTTGTTTTACGTTGCGACGCTTTCTTACTGAGCAAAGAAGGCGATCTTGCTGATCGTTTAAAACCCACATAGTCAGACTTCAGGAACATTACCCCATGATCGATTTTCTTAACGATTTGCTATGGAGCAAAATCCTCATCGTTGTGCTGGTAGTCGTTGGACTACTGTTTACTATCACGTCTCGATTTGTTCAGTTTCGATATTTTGGTCGGATGTTTGCCATTATTCGGCAGGCAACCCATCACGAATCTGGCGGCCATCTTAGCTCATTTCAAGCATTAGTTCTGAGCGTTGCTGGCCGAGTTGGTGCAGGCAATATTGCAGGTGTTGCGGTAGCGATTACCCTGGGTGGTCCCGGTGCAGTTTTTTGGATGTGGATGGTCGGTCTGCTTGGTATGTCCACCAGCTTTTTTGAATGTACCCTGGCACAGGTGTTTAAGAATGCTGAATCCGATGGAACCTATCGCGGTGGCCCGGCCTACTACATCCAGCGAGGTCTTGGAAAGTGGTGGCTGTCTTCTCTATTCTCGATACTGTTGCTAGTTACCTTTGGCTTTGCCTTTAATGCACTGCAGTCCTACACCGTTGCCGTCTCCCTCAATGACACCTTTGGCATTCCTCCTCAAATTACAGGATTTATCCTGCTGATTCTTTTAGGCGTCACTATCTTTGGCGGTGTTAAGCGTATTGCTGAGGTGGCCGAGTTTGTTGTTCCAATTATGGCAATTGGATATTTTCTAATGGCTATATTTATCATCGTTACTAACTTGGGTAACATCCCAGGTGTAGTGGGGCTAATTCTCCGAAGTGCTTTTGGGATGCAGCAGGCGATTGGGGGCGGTATTGGTGCAGCGATTATCTTTGGTGTGAAACGAGGTCTGTTTTCCAATGAGGCGGGTTTAGGGAGTGCTCCTAACGTGGCCGCTGTCGCCTATGTCAAGCATCCGGTAAATCAAGGGATCGTGCAGGCTTTTAGTGTGTTTATTGACACGATTGTCCTATGCTCTTGCACAGCTGCCATTATCTTACTGTCGACTGTGTATGAGCCAGGCTCAGATGTAGGCGGTATTACTATGACTCAGACTGCTATGGCTGAGCATGTTGGCGAGTGGGGACGCGCCTTTGTCACGATTGCTCTGGTGCTTTTTGCCTTTACATCCATGATTTACAACTACTACTTAGGAGAAAACAGTCTGAATTTCTTTAGTGAAGAAAACAAGATGCTGTTTAACGGTTTTCGCATTATGACGCTGGCCCTAATTGTCTGGGGGGCGTCTCAGGACCTTGGTACCATCTTTGGCTTTGCCGACGTCACTATGGGATTCTTGGCGTTGGTCAACTTGATGGCGCTGGTGATGCTGTTTAAGGTTGGCTTAAAAGTAATGCGAGACTTTGATCAACAGATTGAAAGTGGTGTTGCTCAACCTGTCTTTGACGCTCGTAAGTTCTCTGAGCTTAACCTTGATTCTGACGCTTGGGTCTTAGATGAACCTGCTGTACCTGCAGTAGCTGTCTCATCAGAAGTCTAAAGTTCTACCTACGGGTATTAAACAGCCCCCAAGGGCTGCCACAAAACGCAGCCCTGACGAGATTAAACCCTATCGCTGTGGAATCAGTACCGTATCAATTACATGGATAACACCATTGGTGGCGGTGATATCCGCTGCACTCACAGTGGCATCATTAATCATGATCTGTTGGCCCACCTCCACTTGTAAAGGTAGCCCACCCGCTTTGCTATCCACAGCTCCAGAAGAAAGCTGATCGGAGGTGACGCTACCGCCAATCACATGGTAAGCAAGAACGTCATATAGCATCTCTCTATTTTCAGGTCTATAAAGACTTTCAATTGTGCCCTCAGGTAAACGGCCAAAAGCTGCATCTGTCGGGGCAAAGACAGTAAATTCTTTTCCATTAGAGCCATCAAATGCGCCCACCCAACCGGCCTCTTTCAGAAGAGCGGTGAGCACATCAAAGGAATCGTTTGAGCTAGCAATCTCAGCAATGCTTTGCGCGTCAGCACGTTGAGCGGTTATGGGTAATGCAATCAACACACTGGCAAACCCGATACCAGCCGCCTTGAGACAGTGCAAAGTGAGTTTAGAAAGAAGTGCCATCGTCTAGTGAATCTCCCGCAGATAGAATGTTATGAACTCAGCCACCGTAGGTTACTAAATGGCTCAAACTAGCTAAGGCAAAGCCTCAGATACACTCTTAGTGACCCATACAAATCTGAGTTCAGGATTAATCTGTTTTGAATGCAGGCTTAAAATCATGACAGCGCTTTTTATTCACTGGCTGTTGTCAGTCTTGGTATGACGACAGCTCAAACGCCTATTTGAATCGAATCTGAATGTAACCTACAACCATTTTGCCAGCAGCCACTAGAAGCATGATGATAGAGTCACGACTGCCTGAGTGAACCGATGATTGCCGGAATCCCTCTTCTGGAGACCAAGCTATATCTTCCTAAATGGTCTGTTGGCCTGATCTCGCGTCCGAGGCTGCTAGAGCGCATCAACCCAACGGGTAAACTAACGCTGGTGTCTGCCCCGGCAGGGTTTGGCAAAACGACACTGTTAGCAGAATGGGTCGCGGCTGTGCCCACCAGACCCGTTGCCTGGGTTTCGTTAGATCAAGGCGACAAAGACCCGGCTATTTTCTGGAGCTATCTGATCGCCGCTCTGCAGAAAAATCAACCTGGGCTGGGGGTGCGATCGCACTCACTACTACAATCACCCCAGCCCCCACCCATTGAGTCAGTCTTGATGACGTTGCTCAATGAAATCACTACCGTTGAAACAGATATTGTCTTAATTCTGGACGACTACCATCGAGTTGAAACCCCGGCCATTCATAACGGCATCGGCTTTTTGCTCAGCCATTTGCCACCCCAGCTGCATCTGATTATCGTCAGCCGGGCCGACCCCCCCCTATCCCTGGCGCGATAGAGGTCCCACGGCGAACAGACCGAACAGAGGGCGAGCGACCTGCGAT
>JBHJIV010000191.1:0-13233 GCA_050043105.1 Leptolyngbyaceae cyanobacterium
AATTATTCTTATTAGGGTCGTAGTGCTTCATCCAGCCCTTTCCAAGGTGTTTTTGGGCACGATGATTAGCCCCAATCAGAATTTCACCCCATTAGCGATACCCTAAATCCCACACCCTAAAATCCCACACACCAAAATCCCAGCCAATGCAAATCATCTACCAACCCATTACTGTCCACAAAAAAGTCCCCCTCACCATCAGCCGAGGCACCCATTCCCAATCCACCAACCTCTTTATCCAAATCACCGCCGACAACATCACCGGCTATGGCGAAGCCACCCCCTTCTCCATTGGCGACCAAACCCAAACCACCGAAACCATCACCCAATCCCTCGACCACATCATCGAAGGCATTTCCCATTACAATCCCCTTGAGCGCCAAATCATCGAAGAAAGCCTCGACCAAATAGGCCCCTACTCAGCCGCCCGCGCCGCCATCGATGTGGCTCTTTGGGACTGGCTTGGTAAAAAAGTGGGCCTGCCCCTGTGGCAGCTATGGGGACTGGACTGCCAAAGAATTGGACCAACTGCCGTCACGGTTGGCATTAATACACCTGAAGGAGCCTGCGATCGCATCCGTCGCTGGCACTCAGACTACTCAGATCTGCGCTCTATCAAAATCAAGCTAGGTAGCCCTGCCGGTATCGAGACTGACCAAGCCATGTTTAGCGCCCTACAGCCCGAATTTCGCCCCCATGACAAAATCAGCATTGACGCTAACGGCGGTTGGAGCCTTGACGACGCTAAAACCATGGCCACCTGGCTTGCAGAGCGTAACGTTACCTATTTAGAACAACCCCTGCCTGTCAAAAACAATCATCAGTTGATCGAGCTAAAACAGCACTCGCCCCTACCTATTTTTATCGACGAAAGCTGCTTTACGAGTCGTGACATTGTGCCCCTAGCCCCCCATATCGACGGCATTAACATCAAGCTAATGAAATCTGGCGGTCTGACCGAAGCCCGGCGTATGATTCACACCGCCCGCGCCTGCGGTCTGGGCGTCATGTTTGGTTGCTACTCTGACAGTGCACTATCTAATACTGCCCTAGCCCAGCTATCACCCCTGGCAAATCATCTTGATCTCGATAGTCACCTTAATCTTAAAGACGATCCTTTTACCGGAGCCCAGCTAAAGCTAGGTCGTATAATGCCCAATGACCAACCGGGTTTAGGTGTGGACTACAGCCGCTAGGCAAATACTCCAATCAATGTTGCCACGCCGCCTATTACCATCAATCCGGCTGGCATAAACTTTTTTGTTTTGACCAGTCGAACAATAAATACGCTCAGCAGCATCAGCGTTACGATTCGCACTAGCCATAAACCGCTAGCAATACCTTGAGCCGCTCGTAGTGCACCGATAATTAACAGCAACCCGCTTATAATGCCAGAAATTAGCGACGGTTTACTGCGAACCTTGAGGTAACCAACAATACCGCCGACCACAGCAAGGATTCCGTAGATCAATGCGATGATAAGTCCTAATGACATAGTGCAAAGGGATTGAGGATGAAGGAATTTGGGGCAGCAACTATCGCTCAGTACCGACAGCAGGCCGCCTCGCTTTTACTGTATCAGGCTGTTCTAAACGATACCGTAGGTCAAACATTCTTATCGTTGTTAAAAGCCCTCAGTGTTAGTAAAGGTCTTGTTAACGAACGAGCCCAATGTCTAATTGCCTATGGTGACTGGTTTCAAGCATTAGCCAGCACAGGTAAAAGCTGGGGAGACCATCTGCTACGGCGCATACTGATTGCGGACAATGCCTTTACTCAAGCTGCTCAGTGTACAACCATGGCAGACCTACCGGTTCCTCTACTAGCGGCCGCTCGCCATGATTTGCAGGTGCTACAAAATTTATATGCCCTGTCTCCTAGCCATGTCAGTCAGTGCGTACAAACGGCCTGTCAGCTATCTCAGGCACCGGTTGTATGGTCCTTAATGCCAAATCCCATATCTGTAGACCTGTCGCCAGATTGGTCAGCCAATATCGAGAATCTTGTCAATTACTATCAAAGTCAGGGGACAGGTCAGTTTGGCCAGTTCCATGGGTTTCGCTGGCAGCAAGGAAACCTTGTCGGTATTGCTGAGCCCGATCCCATCTGTTTGAGTGATTTAGCGGCCTATGACGGTCCCAAAGACACTCTGATAAAAAACACCCAATTTTTGCTGGCCGGATTAAATGCCCTCAACGTGTTGCTGTACGGTAGCCGGGGTGCTGGCAAGTCATCCCTGATCAAAGCTTTGCTAAATGAGTACGGTGCTCAAGGGCTGCGGCTAATTGAGGTGGCAAAAGCAGATCTATATGCTTTGCCGGCAATTGTGGAATATCTAAGACCCCAGCCGCAAAAGTTTATTATTTTTGTCGATGATCTTTCGTTTGAAGAGGACGATGATGCCTTTAAGGCACTAAAAGTTGTTTTAGAAGGGGGACTGACTCGACGACCTCAAAATGTCGTGGTTTATGCTACCTCCAATCGCCGACACCTGGTACGAGAATTCTTTGCAGACCGGCCTCGACCCAGTGACGCAGATGAGCTGCAATCCTGGGATACGGTTCAAGAAAAACTCTCTTTTAGCGATCGCTTTGGTCTGACACTGACGTTTGAAGCCGCTGATCAGTCGATGTATTTAGCAATTGTGCATCACCTGGCAAAACAGACCGGGCTAGAGTTACCCAGTGAGGATTTGGACTATCGGGCTAGACAGTGGGCCACACGCCATAACGGACGTTCAGGGCGCAGTGCTCGACAGTTTATGGATTTTCTATCGGCAGAACTCGCCTTAGAAAAGGGGATATAGCGATATGGCCAATTGGGGACGCTGGGGCTTGGGTCTAGTGGTCGGTGTGAGTGTGGGCGTTGCGATCGCATCTGTCACCAAACTCATTCACGACCAAAATCGTATCTACACAGTCCGTTTAGCCACGGGTAGCCCTACGGGTGAATACTACGCCTTTGGTCAGGCCATTGCCCAAGTTACCGAAGCCAATGCACCCAAGGTTCGTGTTGAAGTCATCGAATCGGCGGGGTCCAACCAAAATATGGACGATGTGCATACCCACGGTGTTGATCTGGCGCTGGTACAAAACGACACCCCGATACAGCGAAACGTTCGTGCGATCGCTCAGCTTTATCCCGAGATGTTTCATCTCATTGCCAATAAAGATGCCAACATCAACACTTTGACCGACCTTAAAGGCAAACAGATCGCTTTGATGCCCGAGGGCAGTGGGTCTTACAATCTTTTCTGGCCCCTGAGCGAACATTACGGTCTGACCCAAAAAGATTTTCAGTTTCGCGCTATGGGGGTAGATGAAGCCCATAGCGCTTTGCAAAACGGCACCGTCGACGCTTTGTTTCGCATCATTGGATTAGGCAACAGCCGTGTGGCCGAACTCCTGGCAAATGAACAATTTGAGCTGGTTCCCATTAACCAAATTGGCGCGCTACAGCTCACCCAGCCCTATCTAGAATCTACCGTCATCCCAAGGGGGAGTTACGATGGGGCGTCTCCTGTGCCCGCCAACGATTTACCCGTTGTCTCGGTCAGCGCCCTGTTAATCGCCAACGTCGATGTTCATCCAGATGTGGTCAAAGCGATTACCCGAGTTCTTTACGAACATCGTAGCGAACTGATTCGTATTAACCCCCGCACAGCCAATATTCAGTCCCCCGAAACCAGTCAAAACCTAGGGTTTCCACTCCATGAAGGTGCTCGCGCCTATTACACCCAAGACAATCCTAGTTTTTTAGTAACCTATGCCGAATCAATTGGTTTACTGTTGTCCGTTGGTATTCTTGTCTGTTCCACACTGTGGCAAGGGCGTCAGTGGCTCATTAGAAACCAAAAAGATCGCGCCGATCGCTACAATCTAGAGATTTTAGACTTAATTGAAAAAATAGAGCAGGCTAGAGATTTTGATGAACTTCAGAATTTGAGACAACAGCTGCTTGAAATCCTTAGAAAAGTTGTCGTCGACTTAGACATCGACAAGATCTCACCAGAATCATTTCAGTCGTTTACCTTCCCCTGGGAAGTTGCCAATACGGCTATCCGTCATCAGGAAATTATTCTCAACAGCCGCACTACCCCCGTTTCTGATCGTTAATCAATATATTTTATTCACCATTACAATGAATCCTTACCTGTTTGAGACTACCTAGGGTTTTTTGAAACAAGTCTCTTGTTTACCAGATTTTTGTCATTGCTAATGATAACCCTGGCAATTCTGGGTTGCCCTCAACTACATTGGGGTCTGTCAAAATCTCAACAGTTTTTCCTGGTCGATAAATATAGACTGTCTTGTTTTTGCGATCAATCAAAAAGCCTAAACGTAAACCGTTTTCTAGATACTCCTGCATTTTTTCTTGCAGATTTTTAAGTGTATCGCTTGCAGAACGGAGTTCGATAACAAAATCTGGACAAATAGGTGCAAAGGATTTTTGCTGCTCAGGTGTGAGTGCATTCCAACGCTCTAACCGAATCCATGAAATGTCGGGTGAACGGGTTGCCCCATTTGGTAAGGTGAAGCCACTAGAAGAATCAAAGCCGATTCCAGTGCCATCTTTATCGGCCCACTTACCTATCTCAACAGCCAGCTTAAAATTTGAAGCACCTGTGTCTGAGAAAGCGGGTGGTGTCACAATAATTTTTCCTTGAGCTGTGCGCTCAATGCGCAAATCGCGATTCGCTAGACAGAAGTTGACGAAGTCTTGGTCGGTCATTTTATCCATTGCTGGTAATTCAATGGATAAGGGCTGACCAAATGAGGTGACTTGCAGCGTACTCATGGCTGTGACCAAGAAACTACCCGGCTACCCATAGAGTAGCTCAAAAACCAAAAGCCTCCACCCACAGGCAGAGGCTTTAAGACATACACGCTTTTTCTGATAAAAGACAAGCGCCTAACTAAAGATGATTACTTATCATCTAAAGCAGCAATACCGGGTAGAGTCTTACCTTCTAGCAGCTCAAGGCTAGCACCGCCACCGGTAGAAATGTGGCTCATCTTTTCAGCAACGCCCACTTTCTCAACAGCGGCAACAGAGTCACCACCACCAATGATAGACATACAGCCATTGTCGGTAGTAATCTCAGCCAGCGTATTGGCAACAGCTTCAGTACCCTTAGCAAATTTGTCAAATTCAAATACACCCATGGGGCCATTCCAGATGACGCCCTTACAGTCTGCTAAAGCCGCTTGGAATACTTTGATCGAGTCGGGGCCAATATCTAGACCCATCCAACCGTCGGGGATAGCCTCTACGCTAACAATTTGGTCATTGGCATCGGGAGCAAAGTTGTCAGCGACCACAACATCAGTGGGCAGCAACAGCTCCACACCTTTCTCTTTAGCTTTAACTTCCAGTTCCTTGGCTAGTGCTAGTTTGTCTTCTTCTACTAGAGACTTACCAACGCTAAGACCACGAGCCTTATAGAAGGTAAAAATCATGCCGCCGCCAATAAACAGCTTGTCTACTTTTTCTAGAAGCGTTTCGATGACACCAATCTTGGAGGAGACTTTAGACCCCCCGACGATGGCTGCAAAGGGACGCTGAGGGCTGTCCACAGCACTTTGCAAATACTGTAGCTCTTTCTCGATGAGCAGACCGCTAACGGAGGGGCTGAGGTACTCAGTCACACCAGCCGTAGATGCATGGGCACGGTGAGCTGTGCCAAAGGCGTCATTTACATACAGCTCAGCGACGGATGCTAGATTCTTGGCAAACTCAGGATCGTTGCTGGTTTCGCCATCGTAAAAGCGCACATTCTCAAGCATTGCTACCTGGCCATCAGACATACCCTCTACAGCCGTCTTCACGTCATCGCCAATGCAGTCGTCGCACTTGATCACTTCCTGACCTAGCAGCTCAGATAGACGTACAGCAACAGGAGTCAGGCGCATGCTGTCGACCACTTTGCCCTTTGGACGACCAAAGTGGCTGCACAAAATTACCTTGGCACCCTTGCTGGTCAATGCTTGAATGGTTGGCAGTGCAGCACGAATCCGAGTGTCGTCAGTAATTTTGCCTTGGGCGTCGAGAGGCACATTGAAATCTGCCCGCATGAGCACGCGCTTACCTGACAGATCGGCCGCTGACAAATCAGTCACGGATTTCTTTGCCACAGAACTATCCTCCTAATGCAGTTTTGTTACGTTACGTACGTCTCACCTCAAAGCTAGGACAAGCTTGATTACCCTAGATGTAAAACGTTGATACATTTTCTTTACTCACTAAGTATTATCGCTTATTGCGGCTCTGATTTTTGATCGAAGTCTAGGGTTTTCCTTTACGTCATGTTTAAGACCGTTCTATTTCCAATAGATGCCAGCCCAGAAGCACAGCAAGCGGCCTTGAAGGCTGCGGAGCTGGTGAAATATCATCACAGTCACTTGATTTTGCTATCGGTGGTTGAAGCGCCAAATGGCCAGAATGCTCATCCTGAGCAGACATCCCCCGAAGCCGTAGCGCAGCTTTTAGAGAAAGCTAAAGCCTTATTTACAGGCCAAGGAATTGATACAGAAGCGATTGAGCGTGAGGGAAATCCGGCCTTTGTGATCTGTGATGTGGCTGATGAAATGGCCGCTGATCTCATTGTGATGGGCTGTCGCGGTACGGGGTTAACCCCAGAAGGTCAGTCGGAGAGTGTTAGCAATCGGGTGATTAATTTGGCCCCATGTCCAGTCATGGTGGTTCCGTAGGGATGGCTGACCGCTAGAATAGATTGCTAACCTCAATCATTCTTGCCATGTCTTCGCCGTCTATTCAGTGGTATCCCGGCCATATTGCTAAGGCGGAACGCTCTTTAAAAGAGCAGCTAAAGCGAGTGGACGTGGTACTAGAGATTCGAGATGCCCGGATTCCACTGGCAACTCATCATCCTGAAGTGGATGATTGGATTGGTGATAAGGCCCGAGTATTGGTGCTTAACCGGGTGGATATGATTACCCCAGAGGCGCGCCAGCTATGGCAAACCTGGTTTAAGACCCAGGGGCAGACGATTTACTTTACCAATGCCAAACAGGGTAAAGGGGTGCAAAATCTGCTGCGGGCGGCTCAGGATGCGGGCAAGGCCATGAACCAGCGTCGGCAGCATCGGGGTATGAAGCCAAGACCCGTACGGGCGGTGGTGATTGGTTTTCCAAATGTGGGGAAGTCGGCGCTAATTAACCGATTGCTAAAGCGTAAGGTGGTGGTGAGCGAGCGCCGGGCCGGGGTGACAAGACAGCTTCGCTGGGTGCGTATTTCCAATGAAATTGAGCTGCTGGATGCACCGGGAATTATTCCGCTTAAGTTAAACGATCAAACAGCCGCGCTGAAGCTGGCGATCTGTGATGATATTGGCGGTGCTGCCTACGATACGCAGCGAGTGGCGTCGTCGTTTGTGGATTTGATCAAGGAACTGGACGTTCAGGATGATGTGGGGAATTATCGAGATGCGATCGCAGCTCGATACGATACGCCCCTAGCATCAGAGACTGGTGAAGACTATACCGGTGAGACGTATCTAACCGTTTTGGCTCAGCGCTACAACAACGACCCAGAACGAGCCGCCCATCAGCTGCTGAATGATTTCCGTAAGGGGCATTTAGGCAGTCTAATTTTGGAGCTGCCTCCGGCCGCTGAAGCTCCGATATCAGAAGCCCTTCGGGCTTAATCTATCGCTATGTCCGAAGCTCTAATATCAGAAACCCTTCGGGCGTAGCATATCTTTGTTCCCATTGTCATGGTTGGGATGTAAATCTTCGAAGAAGATTAAATTTAGTCATCAGTTTGAGCTCGCGGACTGAGATAGGATGCGGATCAAATGGGAAATCTTGATGGGTAATAGTGTCAACCGCCAGGCACGGTCACCAAAAAGGGAGACAAATCGGATCGGTGAACTTATCTAATGCCGCAGCGACAAAGGTGTCAGTAATTGCCCCAGATGTCTCTGGTGGTGGCATGACCCGTGTTTATCTGGTGAGTCAGATTCTGCAAAAGTTAGGGTACAGCGTGGAGGTGGTGGGCTGTCAATTTGGGGATGCCGTCTATCCCCCTCCTCCCGATACCCTGCCGGTGTCTGCTGTGCCAGGGCGGCAATGGCCGGGGTTTATGGCGACGACAGCCCAGCTACTGAATAGAATTCAGGGCGATATTATCTATGCCATTAAACCGCGCCCGACCAGCTTAGGAACTGCATTGCTTAAGAAGTTTTATACGCGGCGACCGGTCCTATTGGATATCGATGATTGGGAGCTAAGCTGGTTTGGGGGTGATCGCTACGCCTATCGCCCCACCGCAAAACAGCTGGCCCGTGACATTCTCAAGTCAGATGGCGCCCTGCGAAATTTAGAGCATCCTTTTTATATCTCCCTAAGTGAAAATTGGGTACGTCAGGCCGATGTGGTGACGGTAAACAACCAGTTTCTACAAGAAAAGTTTGGCGGTCACTATTTACCCAACAGCAAAGATACCGATATTTTTGACCCGGCTCGGTTTGATCCCGAAACGAGTCGGCGCACCTATGGGCTATCTGACTATCGCGTGCTGATGTTTCCTGGCACAGCCCGCCCCCATAAGGGGCTAGAAGATGTTCTTATGGCCTTAGACCGGCTAAACCAACCTGATTTGCGTCTGGTGATGGTGGGGGGTCGAAAGCCAGATGGATATGAAGATGAGCTGATGGCACGATGGCCCCAATGGTTAATCAAACTGCCACGCTTTCCGTTAGAGCAAATGGCCGAGGTGGTTGCTGCTGCCCATGTGGTGGTGGTGCCACAGCGGGATACGCCGACAGCCAAGGCTCAGTTTCCGATTAAGCTAACCGACGGTATGGCAATGGCAAAACCGATACTGTCTACGACAGTGGGTGATATTCCTAAAATTTTGGATGATACGGGCTATCTTGTGGCCCCCCATGCCCCCGACGAGCTGGCTAAGATGCTAAAAACGATTTTGGACGATCCGGTACAGGCAGCTAGTCGAGGCTGTCTGGCTCGGGAACGTTGCGTTAAATATTACAGCGTCAGTGCCATGGCAGAAACCCTGGGGCCATTGATTGAGCAGTGTCTAAAGAGCCAGCCACGGAATCAGTTAGGCTATAAGCAAAACTACAGACGTATGGAGGATGGTCGCTAAGTTCTTAACGTAAATGATATCTATACCTATCTAAGTTGTATCTATTAAGCGTCTCCTGCCTACTTAATTCATGTCTTCCACCCGTTTATTGGTTCGGTCGGTTCTCAAATATCCGGTTCTGTTATTTTTTACAATCCTGCTGGGCTTTTCAGGGGCGTTGTTTAACGGTGTAAGCACTTTATTAATTTTGCCGATTTTGCTAGAGCTGCTGGGGCAGACGGCAGAATATACCAGCTCTCTACCGCCAATTTTGCAGCAGTTTCTCGGCATATTTGATAGCTTGCCCGAGAATGCCCGACTGCCAGTCATGGCATCTGCTGTGGTGGGTGTGATTGTGCTCAAGAGTTTGTCGGCCTATGCCAGTGCCCTAACCGCTGGCACATTAAACCGTAAGCTGGCGATGTCGCTGCGTCGACAGGGCCTACGACTGTTGTTAGATGTCGATTTAGGGTACTTTGCGCAAACTAAAATTGGCGATTTAATTAACCAGCTTAATGTGGAGGTAAATCGCACCACCATCGCGATTAGAAACTTGGTGCGCATCATGGTGGTGCTCATTACGATTTCAGTTTTTCTCGTGTTGCTGCTTTTGACATCCTGGCAGCTGACAATTATTTCAACGGTGACTCTGGGCTCAGTGACGATGCTAAACCAGTTTGTGGTTAAGCGCTCTAAAGCATTGGGTAAAGAGCTTTCTAAAATTTCTAAGGCGTATTCGTCCCGTGTCTTTGAGATTTTGTCAGGTATTCGCTTGGTTAAGGCAACAGCGAATGAAGAACGTGAATATCAGCATTTGGACAATATAATTGTTGATCGAGAGAGTGCTGAATTTAACTCTCAGCTAATTTTTGCCGGAATTGGCCCTTTTAACGAAATCATTAATATCTTGGCGTTGGTATTAATTGCAATGCTGGGACGGGTGGCATTTAGCAATCAGCTAGAGCTGTTTTCGTCGTCACTGCTGACATATCTGATTATCTTGTTTAGAACGCTGCCCTATATCGGTCAGCTAAACGGTCAGCGTAGTACGTTAGCGAATACGGCGGCTAGTGTTGAAATTGTCACGGCACTGCTGCGTCGAGATAACAAACCGTTTATGCCCCGTGGGGCTCAGCCCTATCGTCCGCTGCAGGAGGGGATTCGGTTTAATCAGATTCGGTTTAATTACCCAGGACACGACCAAGAGGTTCTTCAAGGCATTGATCTCTTTTTGCCTAAGGGGCAAACGTTGGCGCTGGTGGGCGCTAGTGGTGCAGGTAAGTCGACACTAGCCGACCTGCTGCCTCGCTTTTATGATCCGACTGGCGGTGCGATTGAACTTGATGGTGTCGATCTCAAAACGATCGATCTGTATAGCTATCGTTCTAATCTGGGTATCGTCAGCCAGGAGACGTTTTTGTTTAACGCGTCTGTGGAAGAAAACCTGCTGTATGGTCGACCTGATGCCACAAACGCTGAACTCATCGCGGCGGCAAAACAGGCCAATGCCTATGAGTTTATTGAGAATCTGCCCCAGGGGTTTGACACGATGATCGGTGACCGAGGGGTGTTGCTCTCTGGAGGGCAGCGCCAGCGTTTAGCGATCGCAAGAGCATTGCTGCAGGACCCTGATATTTTAATTTTGGATGAGGCCACCAGTGCGTTAGATACGGTGTCAGAACGTTTGGTGCAAGATGCCATTGATGATCTGAGCCGGGGTCGGACCACACTGGTGATTGCTCACCGTCTTTCTACCATTTGTGAGGCCGATCAAATCGCTGTTCTCGATCGAGGGAAGGTGGCTGAAGTGGGGACCCATACAGAACTGTTAGAAAAAAGAGGGGCCTATGCAAAACTCCATGCGATGCAGTTGACCAAAAGCTTACGTGACAATGGCAATGGCAACAGCCCGGTGTCAAATGTCTTACCTGTCTATCGTAAGGCGATTGGTAAATCTTCCTATGAGTTGCGATCGCAGCTTAACTCCATGATTGGTCTGTTAGCCCTCATCCAAGACGATGTGGACGATCCCTACGAGCAGGCAGAACTGATGGTACATGCCCAGAATATTGCTATTGACTTACTGAGTGTGGTCGAAAATCTTGAATCTATCAGCAAACCTGTGGCTAAGGCGCAACAGTCAGAACCGTCTACCCCAGCAGCTTCCACACCCTAATGTCGTCTGTCTAATAGGGTTGCTTATTGTTTTTCTAAAACCGTTCGGTTCTGTGTTTCTGGCATGAGTCATTTAGTTACCAATCATTATCATCGTTCCTATGAAGCGTGGCATATACACCCTGGCTAATGATGTAGTTTACGACCAGCTTGTTGCTTTATTAAACAGTATTGAACAAAATTCAGGCCACATTCCGGTGTGTGTGATTGCCTACAACAATCAGATAGATAGGGTGTCGGCTGAAGTGGCAAAACGAGATAATGTCTCGCTGCTAACCGACGCAGACTTGTTTAAGTTCTGGGAAGAGTTTTCGCTGCGGGTGTGGCAAACTCATCCAACCGCCATTGAGCAATGGAAAGCGTCGGGGGTAAAAACACAGTTTTATCGGGTGGGTGAAAACCATCGCTATGTTTCTTTTGACCCAGCCGCCCCGTTTGAAGAGTTTATCTATTTAGACGCTGACACGCTGGTGATGCAGTCTCTAGATTTTATGTTTGAGCGGTTAGACCAGGCGGATGTGGTGGTCTATGACTTTCAGTTTAAGGACCTTAGCCATATTTTTAATGTTAACTCTGACAAACTCACGACAGTGTTCTCTGAAGAACGTCTGCAGCGAGATATTTTTTGTTCTGGCTGCTACGCGTCTAAGCGAGGGCTGTTTTCTGAAGCCGAGCTAGACCATGTGGTGGAGACTCTGGGGCAGGGGAATGCGGAGGTACTGTATATGGGCGCTCCTAATCAGTCGCTACTTAACTACATGGTGCAGATCAATAACCGCAGCGTCCATAATGTTGCTTTAGAATGGCGCGATCAGGATAAGGCCACCGGTAATGCGGTGTCATCAAAACATTTTGAAGAAAAGGATGGCCTGGTGTATGACCATGGCAACCTACTGACCTATTTGCACTTTATCGGTCTGTCATCCAAGATATTTCGCCGGGTTTGCGGCGGTGAAAACCTGGATTTTCCCTATCGCAAGACTTTTTTGCACTATCGCTATCTACATGAGCCCATGCCAAAATTTGATGGCAAACCCAAAGCGTACAACCAGCCGCCTTCGCTACAAAAACGGCTGATGAAGAAAATTGGACTTGCCTGAGGGGGATGTTACCAATGATTAGTCAACCAACCCGTGGTGTATACATTGTTGCCAATAAAAAGGTGGGGGAGAATGCGATCGCACTGCTCGCCAGCTTACGGTCTCATGACCCAGATGTACCGGTGTACATGATTCCATTTAATGACGACTATCAATCCCTATTCAAAAAACTAAATTCGCGTTATCAGGTACAGCTATTTCCAGATTTAGAGTTTTTAGAGACCTTTACTCAAAAAATTAGCGAAATTTTTCCCCGCGATTTTTTGGCACTGCCCAACAAAATGCGAAAGCTGGCGGCCTGGTTTGGTCCCCTTGATGAATTTCTCTACATTGACACCGATATTTTGTTTTTTGAGCCAGTGTCCAATACCCTGGCCTATCTAGACCAGGCAGACTTTATTTGTTGTGACTACCACTTTAAGGGGCGAAAGCTGCGGGATGTCTTTTCACCCAGCGTGATTGAACGCGGACTCTTTCCGGATGATGTGGTTAATTCTGTTTTTAACAGCGGTCTCTGGGGCTCTAAAAAAAGAACCATTACCTTGGAGCAAATGTATCAGCGTCTTGGGGAATGTGCTCAAAACCGTGACTACTTTGATTTTTCTGGGGGCACCACCGATCAGCCAATTATGAATTACTTGGTGCTCAATACCATCGATAAACGGCTCAATATTGTTCAAGTCAACCCAAATGAGCCCGGCAGTTGGGGCGGCATGAAGCACTTTGTTACCCGCGAGCATGCCCTTTATGATGGTGTAAGCCGGCGGCGCTTTCTCCACTGGTCGGGCACACCCTTGATAGCGGGAGGGCCCTATCTTGAGCTTTGGGAATACTATCGCTATCTAGATGT
>JBHJIV010000192.1:0-6234 GCA_050043105.1 Leptolyngbyaceae cyanobacterium
CAGCAATGGTTCTCGCTACACCACGGAAGGAGTTGTTGTGAGAGGACAAGCCGATAAACCTCTAAAGCTAGTCAATGTAGCAATTAAAGACGAGGCTATTTGGCTATATCCCTGGACTGAGACCGCTCCACGCACCGGGCAATTACCCTGGTGGGTCTGATGATTGGTGTTGTATTTACTTGTTATTCTCCAAACCCAACACTTCAGCAACTTTAAGATTAGGAGACCAATATCCGTGTGGAAATTATTGGGGTTCATTCGACTAAATTTAGTCTGGTCAATTACAATACTCATGAAGGCAGGGCTGACTGTCGGTACTTTAACCGACCCAACTCCCCTCAAAGCTTTGATCATCCCGCTAACGTTTCTCATGGTGTACCCCATGATGATCAACCTGCAAATTCAGAAAGTACTTGTTGGCAGAGACTATCGGCTACAGCTACTGACACAGCTGGTCAATTTTACTGTGATTCCATTGTCTGCCTTGATCATGGGGCGATTTTTCTTTGCTGAGCGTCCCCTTGTTGCGTTGGGACTTTTACTGGCATCGCTGTTACCCACCAGCGGCATGACCATTTCTTGGACTGGCTTTGCGAGAGGAAATATTGGTGCTGCCGTTAAGATGACCGTGATTGGTTTGATTTTAGGATCTGTGGCCACACCGTTTTATGCTAAGTGGCTCATGGATACTGTTGTGGAAATTCCCCTGGTAAGTATCTTTAAGCAGATTGTTATTATTGTATTTCTGCCAATGCTGTTGGGCTCTCTTACCCGTGGTGCTATCATTCGGCTGGCCGGAGCAGACAAATACTACAAAAACCTTAGACAAAAGTTTCCAGCCTTTTCCACCCTGGGAGTTTTAGGCATTGTGTTTGTGGCTATGGCGCTTAAGGCTAAGGATATTATTGCTAATCCGTTGGTGCTGTTCTCGTTTTTGGTGCCTCTAGCCATATTGTATTTTGGGAACTTTTTACTAAGTACGTTGGTGGGGAAGGTCTTGTTTAAGCGTGAAGATGCGATCTCATTTGTCTACGGTACGGTCATGCGCAATTTATCTATTGCACTGGCCATTGCCATGACGGCTTTTGGCAAAGAGCAGGGGTCTGAAATCGCCTTGATTATTGCCATGGCCTATATCATCCAAGTTCAGGCCGCCGCTTGGTATGTCCGCTTTACCGATAAAATCTTTGGCCCGGCGTCAGACTCATTAGCGCCAGTTAAAAAGGCCGCGTGAGCGGCAGCAACACCGCCTATATGGTTTTAGCAACAGACCCATTGGCACTCACAGGGCATTCACACCCCTCGCGGTCTAACCAATGCTGCCCCACCTGATAAAGGGCTGTAAATACAGGCTGAAGTTCCTTACCCTTTGGCGTGATGGCATACTCCACTCGGGGTGGTATTTCAGCATAGGCACGTCGTTCGATGATGCCATATTCTTCTAAACTGCGCAGCTTAGCCGTCAGCGTCTTAGAACTAATGCCAGATAGGGCACTCAGTAACTCATGGGTGCGACGGTCTTGGTCCCAAAGTTCACGCAAAATCAATAATGACCACTTGCCACCCAACCTATCAAGGACAAATTGGATTGGACATTGGGACTGAAAACAATCGTGAGTATCGAGCATACAAAGCCCAGAAAACGAGTCTGTATCCCATTTTCCCTTGATTATTTTGAGATAGAAATTAAGACATCTTTAAGTAAACTGAAGTTTCATTTTTCTTTAAGATGAATTCTGGAACTCTGATGGCTAGCATCTTTTTACTTTAGGTAAGTCTAATATTTTCCAGTTTTTCCCTAAGGTGCTTCTAAGATACCGTCTTGTTATTTTATAGAGACAGGTGAGGATAGAGACATATGCAAAAAGAAAGTTTTAGAAGGAATACTGACTCAGTGCAAATTCTCGGTCTCTCCATACCCACGGTACCCTGTGACCAGTCGACTACCATCCTTAAAGACATGAACTTCTATTTGATCGCTAGCCCATGTGATGCGATCTTCAAAAGCAAGATTAAAAATCCGGACTTTCTGATTACGAGAAGATACAGGTGATGTGGGTTCATTGATAGCCAGGGAGTTAATGTAAGGGCCATCAATCAGAATATCCAGCTGTTCCAAGAGAGTTTGAGAACCCTCAGGTGAGTCATCTCTTTGTAAGTCCGCAAGGGGAAATCCACTAAAGGACATAACATTGAGCCCATGAGCTTTTACCCTTTTCGCCACCTCTGCTAATGCGGTTGCCTGCCAAAAGGGTTCACCCCCTGAAAAAGTAACTCCCTCATTGTCAGGATCATCAAGAATACGCTTCACCAACTCATCAATGGAAATAATCTGGTTGTGTTCAAAAGACCAGGAATCTGGATTAAAACACCCTGGACATTCTCGTAAGCACCCTTGCACCCAAACTACAGCCCGACGTCCTGGCCCATTGACTTCAGAACGGTTGACGTATCCCATAATGTTGAGGTGATTGGGAGGAATATTAGTGAGTCCTTTAGGAAGTGACATGATAGTTCTTTTGGTAACTCATCGTAAAAACTATTATCGTCCATAACAAATTGAGAAGCCACTAAAAAATCTCTCATCTGGAGAATTACGATAGGTTAAATTGAAGACTTATGGGTAAAGTCTTTTGATTTCGGCGTCCTTATTTATTTATGAACAGATATTCGAGGTAGAAAAATCCTATGGCCAGTTCTGCAGCATTCTCTTCTGGTGTCGTTTCCAGTCAAAAATCACAGGTCGAAGAAAACCTGCTAACGCCCCGTTTTTACACTACCGATTTTGAAAAAGCAGCCAATTTAGATCTTTCTGAAGGAGAGGTGGATTTACAGGCCATGCTGTCAGAGATGAGGGCTGACTATAATCGGCACCACTTTGTCCGTGATGATGCGTTTAAGCAAACGTGGGACCACATTCAAGGAGAAGAACGACAGGCATTTGTAGATTATCTAGAACGCTCCTGTGTTTCAGAGTTCTCTGGATTTCTATTATTTAAAGAACTGTCGCGCAAGCTCAAGGGTCGCAGCCCAATGCTGGCGGAAATTTTTTCGCTTATGGCCAGAGATGAGGCACGCCATGCCGGGTTTTTAAATAAAGCCATGTCAGATTTTGATATCTCGCTAGATCTCGGTAAGCTCACCAAAAAACGAGACTATACGTTTTTCCCGGTAGAGTGGGTTATTTATGCCGTGTATTTATCAGAGAAAATTGGCTACTGGCGCTATATTTTGATCCATCGACATCTAGAACAGCATCCTGAGAATCGCTTTTATCCATTGTTTAACTATTTTGAAAGCTGGTGTCAGGATGAAAATCGCCACGGCGATATTTTTAAGGCATTGTTGAGATCGCAACCCAACATGTGGAAAACTTGGCAGTCTCGCCTCTGGAGCCGTTTCTTTTTACTCTCTGTCTTTGCTACCCACAGTCTCACCGTCCACGAACGGACCAAATTTTACGAAATGCTGGGTCTCGATGCCACCCAGTTTGATACTGACGTCATTCGCGAAACCAACAACACTTCAGCTCGTGCTTTTCCTGTGGTGCTTGATGTTGATCATCCCGAGTTCTTTAAGCGACTTGATCGCTGTGCCGCCCGCAATCTAAAAATGCAAACCATTGCCAAAAGCTCAGCTCCTACGGTGTGGAAGTTCCTGCGTAAAGTTTCTTTGGTAGCGGGTACTGTTGGAGATCTGCTGCGGCTGTATTTAATCCCTCCCGTTGATGCTGAGGCAATGAGAGAAGTAGTTCGTTAGGGTAGGCAGCGCTACGCCAGCCAGCAAAATTGACCCAGCTCAATTTTGCTGGCTGGGATAGACTATGGAGGAGATAATCCGTCAGTGAGTTGAACACATGGGATGCTGGATGATCTACGATTCAATTCCTTCAGAAGGTAGAATTTACACTCGTCTTCAGCAGGAAAAATATCTGAATATTCTTATGAGAGTTCTTCTCATCTATAATGGACCTTTCTATTTTTTGGGTCTTAGTCATGACGAAAGAGAAGAACTCTTAGCAGAAATTATTGACACACATTTAGAGCTGTTTGGTTCGAGGCTGAACTTTGATCGAGCAGTTGCTGATCTGCGATTAGAGTTAACAAATGCTCGTCAACTGCATCCAGGTATTGAAAAACGATTCGCCGTTTTGGAAAATTCGGCTACCCGGATTGAGAAGCGTCTTGGGCAAGAACTGCGACAAAGAAACGTACCAAACGTCAATAAGCTTACCAGGCGACTTATTGATGGTGACCAAGACTTTGCACCAGGCTTGTTATCCTATCAACCTTTAAAGCTCCACTCGCCTAAACTTATAAGTGAAGGTGTTAGCTTTCTTACCTCAATTAAGCCTGAAATGCTCTTTTCAAAAAATGAAGAACATCTCCTTGAAGACTTCCATTATTGGCGGTGCCTTTATTTAGATGCCCACATAAATAACGAAGTGATTTTATCTACATGTGAATAATGAATCAGTGCTGATTTAACAGCACTATTTTAGAGTTAATCGTTGAAAAAACGAATCTTGAATGACTGTCAATAGCGCTGCATCTTTAGCCAATTAATCCACTTTACTGGCTTCTTTGACGTTATAAAGTCGATACAATTGGCCAGGTTGTTAGAATAAAGACAATGACTGCCAAGAGTGCCAACAATCCATCGATTAGATTGCCAATAACTGAACCAACTACTGTGCCTATGCTGGCTTTAAGGGCCGTTTGCATTTTAGATTCTCCTGGCAGCGGCTGACGAGATATATATTCTCCAATAAATGCGCCAATAAAGGGACCGACTAAAACACCCAAAATAGGGCCGCCAAAGGGTAATGCTGGCAACAGACCCAAAAAGCCAACCACTAAACCAACGATGGCCCCAAACTGGCCCCACTTGCTTGCGCCAAACTGTTTGGCCCCCCAATAGGCGGCAATAAATTCGACCGCAGCACTCAAAATTAAAATGGCGAATACGGCGACAATGGGCCAGCCAATACCGGCAAACTGGGTTGCCAACGACCAAACTAAGATAGCTGCCAGGATGATACTCGCTCCCGGCATACCTGGAATCAGTTCGCCAATGGCGCCGAGCAGCATGATAGCAACGAGTATCCAATACAAAAGTGTGAGATCCATGGGGTTAGTGTGGATTCTGGAATGGAAAAACGATGGGTGTTGCCGTTTGAGTAGTGAAAAATACTATCGAGGCAGCTCAGGGTCGACTATCTGAGAAAATTCCTGTTCTCCTTCAATTAGCTGAGCGGGCACGCCACTAGGATAGCTTTCCTGAATAATGTCTTCAAGCAGAGCAACTCGGTTACCAGGATTGGGATGGGTGCTAAGAAACTCTGGCGGACGTCCTTGGGATTCTGCAGCCTCAAAGATTTGCATCAGTTCGACTAACCCTTCAGGGTTGTAGTCAGCGGCTATCATAAATTCAAATCCGAGGCGATCGCTTTCTAGTTCATCCTCACGGCTGTAGTTGAGGCTGACTAGCTGGTTGACTGCCTGAGCGATCACCGCTGCCTGCCGACCCCCTCCTTGATCGTCACTGGTGGCAATTCCGATGGCATTGACTAGCATGGCCCCTAACTGCTGTTTTGCCAGATGCTCCGCGCCGTGGCGGGCTACAACATGACCAATCTCATGCCCTAAAACGCCAGCTAGCTGTGATTCTGCATATAACGCGTTTAGCAACCCTGCTGTGACAAAAATCTGCCCGCCGGGGAGGGCAAAGGCGTTGATTGTATCTGGATCGTCAAGCAGATGAAATTCAAATGGGTAAGGGGATTGTGACGCTTTTGATCGTTGTAAAACTTGCTGCCCTACCCGGTCGATGTAGGTCTGTAGCTCTGGGCTAGGATAGAGGCCACCCATTTGAGCGATGATCTCCTGACTTCCCTGTTGACCTAATATGACCTCTTGCTCTGGCGATAGTGCCACCCGCTGGTCTTCGCCAGTAATCGGGTTGTACGATATATTGCCCCAATAGTTCAGCAGTCCAAAGACTGTAAACAACAACCCTATAAAAAGACGTGCAAGTAGGCTACCCACCTTCAGAATGCTCCTGAACAGCTGGGAAAAACATTACTATATTTTGCGCTAGTGCAGCGTCAAAGCTTAATTTTAGGGTAAACGGAAGTTAGCTTGCAGCGAGCATCATCGACCTTCATCTGCCAGTCAACCCCACGTTGCCTGTTGTTGATATCGTTCGACCAAGCGGTTGTTTCCGCCCGTAGCG
>JBHJIV010000193.1:0-20548 GCA_050043105.1 Leptolyngbyaceae cyanobacterium
CGGTGAAGATTGTCGGTACATGTCCCCGGTTAGGTGCAAGGGTTTTGGGCATTGTAGCTATTTCCCCGTGCACTTAAGCACATCGCAATAGATTGAAACCCCTGCAGAAGCGGGGTGCCTGACTTTAACAGCAAACCCTAACTACTGACTCACTCGGAATACATGACCATCGGGATGCCTTAAATGACATTCTCTGGCTTTCCAAGGCATATCTGCTGGAGGAAAGACAACGTCAATTCCGTTCTCAACAGCAAGGGCATAATCCTGATCTACATTCTCCACCCAAATGGACATCCAAGCCCCCTTGTCTTGGGTTTCATCCCCATCCAGGCCAAATGTACGAGAGTTATTGCCCTTACCCCGACCGCCCTGACCATCCTGACACAAAAAAATCTCACATTCTCCAGACCCCACGGCTCCAAATTCAGGTGGGTCGCCCCAGTCCCAGAGCTTGTTCCATCCTAGCTTCTCAAACCATTCAAAACTGTCTTGCAAACTTGAAACATTAAGGATAGGGGTGATTGCCTTAGCTTTCATCTGCTGATTTCCTATGGTTTTAAATAATGCTGATAGTCTGCTTAGATTGCAGGGTACCACCAGAGATATGGAATAAAATCTATACCTTCGAATCTTATCTAGTACGTTTGTATTTTAGCCTTTTGCTTTACAGAACTTATATTGAGTTAGAAATTCTGTCGTGGTCTGCAGGCATATCGTCTAACATCCTGCTTACACCTAAAAAAGAGCCATTGACAAAATAAACTCGATTATTGTTTACAGCATCTAGGGAAGCTATTACAGGATTCTCTAAAAAAAAGGAGTTTTCTTTGCGGTCATAATCCATAATAAAAAGAATATCGGCATCATACCGATCTAAGGCTTCAATACTGACGGCATCTATTCGAGCTGTATTGATATTGTCTGTTATGCCAATATCTGGAAAGATTTCGTAGGAAGTGTACTCGAGGTCAGGAATATCGAACATCCACCTGAGTATTATAGTACGGTAACTTCTATGTTTTGATGCATATGCCTTAGGTGTTCGGCTGGGGCATGCTAACAAGATATTTCTCAAGGTCATCGAGAATAGCATTGATAGCAAAAATCCCTGCTGAGTCATGCCAGTAGCCATCTACGAAAAACACCTGATTATTTTGAACAGCCTTGAGGTTTTGCCACAGAGAATCTTTTGTAAGCTTGTTTAATACTTCTTTATCTTGTTCTTTGCCTAAAGACACAAAAAAGAGAATGTCGCCGTCAATGTCAGAGATTTTTTCTTTGGAAATGTTGGATATATAGAAAAAATTCCCTCTTTGTGCAGATGGACGCTTTAATCCAATATCGTTCAATACTTGTCCAGGGAAATGCTTTTCTCCGTATGCCCAAATTTCGTCTGAGGATGCACCAGCAACGGACACCTCTATTTGATTACGGCGTGGGCCTAAAGCTTGCTTGAGTTTCTCAATTCTTTGCCAATAGTCATCGATTAACTGCTGACTGTTGTCTTCTTGGTCCAACAGTTTAGCTAAGCTTACTAACTGTTCTTTCCATGAAGGAGGAGGATAAGGTAAATCTAAGATAACCGTGGGTGCAATACTAGATAATCGTTCGTTAATCATTTCTAGTCTGGAATTAGAAATAATTAAATCTGGCTTAAGTAGCGAAATTTTTTCTAGATTTGGGTTATTGATAGCCCCGACCAACTCAATGGTGTCCATTTTACTTTGAAGGCTTTTTGGGGGTGTCAGACCTTCCACAAAGACAGACGCAATCGGTTGAACATCTAACGCCAAACTATTGGCTAAATGGTCTGTTCTAAGAGTTATTACGCGTTGAGGATTTCGAGGAATGCAGGTTTCTCCTATCGCATGCTGTACGATTCGGCAATTGTTTGCTGTCTGGTTTGAGTTGACAATACTGCGGTCAACATCTTGACCGCAAGCTGAGGCAATGACAAACGTTGAAATTCCTAGCAGGAACAAGTAGACAAGACGGCGTAAAAATAGTTTCATAGATGACGGCTACGCAAACGATGATGAAACTTACCCGATATCTCTCGGTATCTTAAAGTGGAGAAAGCTTTACTAGACATCACGTATGCGGATACTCCAAATAATATAAAGTGGATAGCTATTAGAACCTTAGAATCGCCAGGATACTCTTCCTTGAACACTGAAAGGAATGCCTGGATCAACTCTTACTGCTGAACGAGCAGAGGCAAAGTAGTCTATATCAAAAAGATTGCGAAAATTGAGGGATGCACGAAATTGATCGCGTTCATAAAAAACAGCCGCATCAGTGCGGAAGTAGCTAGGTATCTCAAACGTGTTTTCTAAATCTCCTGGTCGATCATCTATGTAGTTAAAACCTAGCCCAAACCCCAGCCCCTGCAAATCACCTTGCTGTATTTTGTAGGTTGTCCATAAATTCAATGCGTGCTGCGGTGCATTCCGCAAGCGATTCCCCTCCGGGATTGAATTATCTTCTGTTACCCTGGCATCATTGTATGCATATCCCAAAACAATGTTCCAATTCGGTAAAATCTCGCCACTCATATCTAGTTCAATGCCTTGGCTTCTTTGCTCTCCGGTCTGAATCTGAAAAAAAGGATTATCTGGATCGCTCGTAGTCACATTTGAACGGGTTAAGTCATATAGCGCCAGTGTGGCCGAAAGACGGCTATTAATATCTGCTTTGACGCCGATTTCATATTGCGTTCCGCGTTCTGGTACAAAGGCTTGCCTATCAGCAGATGTGCCAATGGTCGGTGTAAATGAACGAGCATAGCTTGCATAGAGAGAGATTGCCGGACTAGGTTGATAGACAATTCCTATGCGTGGGCTGAATGCTGTATCTGACTGACTCGTGTCTTCATCAACAATTCGATCGGTTCTATCTTGGGAGAATGTATCAAATCTTCCTCCGACTAAAAGTTTTAGATTCTCTGCTAGGGTGACTTGATCTTGGAGATAAATACCGAGAGTATCGCTAGTTGTAATGTTACTCGATGTAGCTTGTCCGGTTGGGGTAACTGTTTGATCAAAAATAGGATTGAAAATATCTACCGGAGCGGCAGGACCAAATTCAAAGTCATTATTTTGGATAGATCGAGCTAAATCGAAACCAAATAACACTTGATGCTCGATTGAGCCAGTCTGAAAGCTTCCTAACAAATTGGTATCCAGACGATAGCTGTCGAAAAACTGACTGCCATCAAAAAATAGCCGATTGAGTGTGCGGTTATCATCAGCTAAGCTGCGGCTAAAGATGCCAAGGCTATCAGGATCGTCAAAGAAGGTATAAAGAAATGCGTTGCGCAATTTCAAATTCTCATTGAAGCGATGCTTAAGCCGATACCCAACCCTGCCGTTGATGGTTAAATTATCCTCATTTGGCCCGGCTGCATTAAAACTGCGACTAACGCTTCCATCCGGACTAGGAATTACTGTTCCTACAGCAGGTTGACCTTCTGGCTGTTGCATGTTGCGCTCTAGAATATTGGCATCCCCTTCTACGGTAAAGTCAGTATCTGGACCTAAGTTGAAGGTAAAATTAGGAGCAACAGAAAATTCACGACCTTCATCAAAGTCTAGAAAATTATCAAACTCTCGGTAAGCTGCGTTAAGACGGTACAAGGCTGATCCAGATTCATTCAAGGGGCCAGAGAAATCCAGTGCTCCTCGGTAATCATTAAAACTACCAGCACTAGAACTGACTTCATAAAAAGGTTCACGTAATGGCTGCTTGGTGATGACATTGACGACTCCACCAAGCGGGCCTTGTCCAAACAAAACCGATGCTGGTCCCTTTAGTACTTCCAGCTGTTCTACGTTGGTAAAGCTGCCATCTGAACTAATCTGTGCATCGGGTATACCATTAACAAGAAACCCGGTAAAGTTTTCGAAACCTCGAATCAATACGTTATCTCTGGAACCAGCAGGTTGGGATAATAAAATGACGCCGCTCACATTTTCCAACCCATCGGTGATTTTTGTTGCCTGACGGTCTTCTAAGACCTGCTGGGGCACCACCTGAATCGATTGGGGAATATCTCGCAGTGGCGTATCTGTTCGTGTTGCTGTACTGGCATTGGATGGATTATAGCCTTCGTTTTCTTCCCCAGTGACCACAATTCTCAAGGGCTCAACAGTTTCACCTACTTCGGCAATTCCGGGCATCACGCTTAACCTTACGCCTGCTGTATGTGAGCTTATGTCGACTATCGGCACCGCATCAGCGCCGGTGATGACCACCTGTAAACGGTTATCCGGCAGGGTGGAAACCTGCACCACAGCGATTCCCTCGGCGGATTCAAATTGCTCAAATATGTCTCCAGTAAGTACAGCATTGGCAATCTCAATAATTAGCGCATTGCCAGATACGGCTGTGGTCGGTGTTGAGAGTTCACCATCTGTCGTTTCTAATATTATCTGTAGACCCGCGTCGGTTTCTTCTAGCCGTACATTAGTAATTTGCACCAGCGATGTCTGAGCTAGGGTTTGAGAGGAAAGGGAAAAGAATTGCTCGAAGATTTCATCGCGGGGTTCGTCTATCAACTCATCAACGCTACCTTCTGCATGGGCAGGGAGTACCCGACCTCCTGCCAAAGTCAATATCCAAGCTAGCTGTAGCGAGACCCAACCAGACCACAAACGCATACCCATTCCTCACACAAATGCTAATCGTTCTTGATTGCAATAGGGAGAGTTTAGGCAACCCGCAGAGGCTGGTCTATCTAGTAAACGGCTTTTTATGATCCTAAAACGGACTTTTATCAGTAATAGTACAGAGCTAAGAACTATTAGGCCGATGGCACTAGCCAGTGCGCTTGCCCGCTAAGCATTGTCTAGGAGTGATGCCAAACTGGTGCTTAAAGGCAGCGGCAAAGTGCCCTAAATGGCTATAGCCCACCGTGCGAGCCACCTCGGTTACAGTCCATTCACCTTCCTGTAGCAGCTCTTTGGCTCGTTCCATGCGCTGCTGCTTCAAATAACCGATTACCGTTGTGCCGTAGAGTTCTTTAAAGCCCCGACGCAGGGTGCGATCGCTAATGCCTACCTGTTGCGCCAGTGCTAACAGCGAGGGAGGATTCTCTAGCTGTGTGGTTAAAATCTGTTGGGCATAGTGAATACGGTCGATGGTATCAGGCTTGAGACCCGAGTTTGATGCTTGGGGCTGATCGCTCAGTAAATCCAGATGCAGTGCCAGCAGCTCAAATACCTTGGCCTGGAGATATAGCTGTTTGGCAGCTCCTTGGTAGGGAACATGCCACATTTGATGGATTAGCGATCTCATCTGAGCCGTCACCCTTGGGTAGAAGGACGTCTTCCATTCCTCTGTCTTAAAAAGCTGTTGAATCGGACTACACTGTCGCTGTTGACCATTCAAAAACAGTGAGTGCAGCATTTCTGGCTGAATCTCAATATCGACAAAGCTAACCTGCTGATTAGCTTTATAGGTTTCCACATAGTCAGGGGAAATACCGCTACCAGAAAAATAGCCACGGGCGTTTCCCAAAGTGGGGTGAATACTGCAGCCCAAGAGTCCTGATAAAAGGATACAAATTTGAATCGGATGGTTGTGGGCAGACACCTTGCGCTGAAAATCTTGATGATACTGACGGTCCGAAAAGCTCAGCTCTATGCCATTTGCCAATGTAATGCGGCGAATGTAGCCCTGTCCCAATGAGGTTGATAGACTGCTCAAGGTGTCAAACTCATCAACAACTCGATTGGCAATCGTCTGGTTACAGAGATCTTGCCAATTAGATTCATTCAGAGTGGGGGGCATGGTAGAGCTAGTGGAAACTAATGAGAAATAGTTGCAATAAATTTATCATAGCGGCTCTGAGCTGTTCTACTAGAACCTAATAACTTGGCACCATCATCAGCCTACTGAGCCTTACCAGCACTACCAAACAACCTAATCTTTTGAGCAACAACCTCTTGCATGGCCCCCGTTGCCGATTTCTGACAATTTAAGAGATCGCTTTGAGAGTTTGTTTTGCCATACTCTCGCCAAAATTGAAGATATTTTTGCCGTACTTCAGTGTTGACGTTAAACTTACTGACTCCCAGCTCAATCGACTGCTGAATCATCATCGCAGGTCAACCAGACGCACCGTGTAATACCAGAGGAATATCAAGTCTCTGACGAATTTTAGTAAGACGCTCAAAGTCTAATTTTGGCTCGCTGAAATACTGACCGTGCACATTACCAATCGTAACGGCAAGAAAATCCACCCCTGATTCTGCTACAAATCTTGTTGCCTGGTAGGGGTCGGTCATTTTGGCCTCTTTTTCAGCCACCGTCATCCCATCTTCAGTCCCGCTAATTCTACCAATTTCTGCTTCCGCAGTAGCGCCCTTCGCATGGGCTAGGAGGGTCATTTCACGGGTAAACGCCAGGTTTTCTTGCAAAGAAAACTTAGAGCCATCCGCTAAGACTGATTGCACCCCGGCCTCTAAGGCAGTTTTGATAATGGTAGGATCGTCACAATGGTCTAAGTGAACTGACATGGGCACCTTTGCCAGGTCCGCTGCTTCAAGAAAGAGTTTAACCAGAGGCACCCCACCATACTCTAAGATATTAGGCAAAATTTGGATAATTGCAGGACTATTATCGGCCTCAGCTGCATTGACAACGGCTTTGACACCTTCGAGATTATATAAATTGAAAGCACCAATAGCGTAGGACTGTTTTTGGGCGGCCTCTAAAAGTTTTTTGGTAGATGTCAGCATGAAAGGGGACTGAGGTAAATGTCATTCCACGGGCTGGGGTCATTATGCCTTAACCCTCTATGTTTATGACATTGCACCCACAGACTTATCTATTTTGTTACCTGAAGCGGCCTATGAATCTGATTATGATATGCACCATCGGGCTGCTGCCCAGCTCAGCTGCTCAGTTTTACTCAACGCTATAATTGGCCCAAAGCATACCGAGGTAATGGCAATGTCTCCATTTCTTCCCTTAGCGATTGGTCTGCCTACTGCTGTCGGTGTGGGCTGCCTTTGTTTAGATATTTATCGTAATCGACATCGGTTAGGGCAAGAGCCAACTCCAGTGGTGGATATGACTGGCTGCGATCCTGGAATAATTCCTGATGGTGGTGATCTGCATGCAATTGGCCAGACGGTCAACCACGCAAGCCATGCGGTGGGCGAAGTATCGGGTAAATGTGTAAGCGGTGGCTTAGGACAGTGTTTAGATGAGATCGCTTACGTAATGTCTCACTAGCATCGTAAAGTCATTTGCCAGAAAACTCGCTGTTTAGTTGCTTGTCCCTAAAGATCCACCGACAAGATACTTTTTAATATCATCAAGAACGGCGTTAATTGCCAGAATGCTTCCGGCTTCTTGCCAGTACCCATCGACGAAGTAGACTCGGTCATTTTGGACGGTGTTGAGCTTTTGCCATAGGGGATCTTCTCGCAATTCTTCTTGATATTCTTCGTCCTGCTCCCTCCCCATAGAGACAAAAAAGAGAACATCACCATCAATATCAGACAGCTTCTCTTTTGAAATATTGTCGATATAAAAGAAGTCACCTCTTTGTGACGGTGGGCGCTGTAGTCCAATATCGTTTAGAACCTCTCCAACAAAATGATCTTCACCCAAGACCCAAATGCCATGCTCCAAAGATGAGTTAGCAACAGAGACCTCTAATTGATCAAGTTGAGGGCCTAAAGCATGCTTGATATTTTCAATGCGTTGCCGATAGTTATCTATCAATTGCTGACTAGCCTCTTCTTTGCCTAGAAATGTCGCTAAAGTCTCTAGCTGTTTTTTCCAGGAAGGAGGCGGATACGGCAAATCTATTACAACTGTCGGGGCAATACGAGATAGGTCTTCATAGATACCCTCTAATCTAGAATTTGCAATAATCAGGTCTGGCTTTAGTTGTAGTATTTTTTCTAAATTTGGCGCACTGTAGTCGCCAACCGATTCAACGTTGCTAACCTCATTTTGGATATCTTTCGGAAAAGGAAAACCTTCTGCAAATACAGATGCAACAGGCTCAATACCCAACGCAAAACTGTTAGCAAAATGGTCTGGTCTGAGCGTAACTACACGCTGGAGATCTTGGGGGATACAAGTTTCACCCATTACATGCTGCACGACTCGGCAATCTTGTGTCAACTGCTCTGGAGATGGTGGGTTGGTCCTATCAAGATTTCTCCCACAAGCTGAAACAGCAAAAAATGCCATGAAACTCAGCAGAAATAAGCATAGCAGACGTTGCAAAGAGAGTTTCATGGCATAACCATTATGCAAATGATGACAGAACTTATCTGATAGCTTTTGGTGAAATGAAACAGAACTTCGGCAAGAGCTTCTCTAGTAGCCATCCCCCATCAGCTCAACCGATGTAAAATACAAAGATGTTCAATCGTTAAAACTGCCAGGAAATTCTTCCTTCAACAGTTAGGGGAGCGGCAGGATCCACTCTGGTTCTGGATCTAGAAGATGCATAGTAGTCTATATCAAAAAGATTCTGAAAATTCAGTGATGCGCGAAACTGATCACGTTCATAGAAAACGGCAGCATCGGTACGGAAAAAACTAGGTAGCTCAAAAGTATTATCTAAATCTCCTGGTCTATCACCAACATAGTAGAAACCCAAACCAAACCCCAGTCCTTCTAAATCCCCTTGCTGTATTTCGTAGGTTGTCCATAAATTAAACGCATGCTCGGGGGCATTTCGCAAGCGATTACCTTCTGGGATTGAATTATCTTCTGTAACCCTTGCGTCCGTGTAGGCATACCCTGTTGAAATATTCCACCCTGGTAAGATTTCACCATTGACATCTAATTCGATACCCTGACTGTTTTGCTCTCCTGTCTGAATTTCAAAAAAAGGATTGTCAGGATCGCTTGTCGTTACGTTGGAACGGGTCAAGTCGTAAAGTGCTAGAGTAGCTGCAAGACGATCAGTGATATCTGCCTTCATACCGATTTCATACTGTGTCCCACGCTTTGGAGAAAATGTCTCCCCATTAGCAGAATTGCCAATGGTCGGTATGAAAGAACGAGCATAGCTAGCATACAAAGAAATAGCGGGAATGGGTTGATAGACAATTCCTACCCGTGGACTAAAAGCTGTATCTGATTGGTCAGTCTCTTGATCAGTAAGTCTATTTGTTGCGCGCTCTTCAAAGCTGTCAAATCGACCACCTAACAAAAGTTTCAAATTCTCTGCAATCGTGATTTGGTCTTGGAGATAAATACCGAGCGTATCTCTGGTGGTTATGCCGTCAAGGCCAAGTTGCCCAGTTGAAACTATTGTTTGATCAAAAACAGGGTTGAAGATATCCACTGGTGCAGCCGTACCAAATTCAAAAGCAAGATCAGTATCAAACCGATCCAAACTAAAACCAGCCAATACTTGATGAGCGATTGATCCAGTGCGAAATGTTCCTAACAAATTGGTATCTAGATAATATCTATCGCGAAATGAACTGCCGACAAAAAAGCTTCGATTAAGTGTACGGTTATCGTCAGCTAAACTACCGTTGAAAATAGCAGCGTTATCAGGGAAGTCATATACGGAGTATAGGAATGAGTTGCGTAGTTTCAAGCTCTCGTTAAAGCGATGCTCTAGTCTATAGCCAATTCTGCCATTGATTGTTCTATTATCATCTTGTGGTCCTGCTGCGTTGAAACTGCGACTAATTTCTCCATTCGGATTTGGAAGCACTGTTCCCTCTGCAGGCTGTCCTTCTGGGGATTGTGCATTTTGATCTATGATTGTGAGATCGCCTTCCACAGTAACATCGGTGTTTGGCCCAAAGTTGAAGGCGATGTTAGGTGCAACAGCAAATTCACGTCCATCATGGAAGTCCAGAAAGCTTTCATAATCGCGGTATCCTGCATTGAGACGATACAGAACTGTTTCAGATTCGTTTAGAGGTCCAGAGAAATCGAGCGTTCCTCGGTAATCACTGAAGCTACCGATACCAGCGCTAATTTCATAAAAGGGCTCGCGCAATGGTTGCTTGGTAATAACGTTTATGGTCCCACCAAGCTCACTTTCGCCGAACAAGACGGATGCGGGGCCTCTAAGCACTTCCAGCCTTTCTACGTTGATAAGGGTAGCGTCTGAATTAATTTGTCCATCTGGGATACCGTTAACTAGAAAATTATTATTTGCTTCAAATCCTCGAACAACTACAGTGTTTCTAGAACTAGCTGGTGAAGAGAATGCAATGACACCACTAACGTTTTCTAGAGCGTCAGTCAGTTTCTCTGACTGACGGTCCTCTATCAACTGCTGCGGCACAATCTGAATCGATTGCGGAATATCCCTTAACAGCGTATCTGTCCTCGTCGCTGTACTTGCTCTCGACGGGTTGTATTCTTCATCCTCTTCCCCGGTTACCACAATTCTCAAGGACTCGCTTGTCTCACCCGCCTGAGCAACTCCCGGCATTATGCTCAGCGTCAGCCCTGCTGCATTCGTACTGATATCCGCTACTGGCGCTGCGTCGGCCCCGGTAACCACTACCTGCACTCGGTCACCCGACAGAGCCGACACCTGCACCACGGCAATCCCCTCAGCGGGGGCAAACTGCTCAATTACATCTCCCAGCAACACCGCATTTTCAATCTCAATAATCAGTGCATCGCCAGATACCGCTGTAGTCGGTGCCGACAGTTCACCCTCTGCCGTTTCTAAGACCACCTGCAGACCAGCATCGGTCTCTTCTAGCCGCACATCCGTAATCTGTGTCGGCGATGATTGGGTGAGTTCTAGAGCCGCCGCATCTACCGGGCTACTCTCCTGCGCCCACATGGGCAACGCCAGCCCACTAACCAAACCACCCGACAAAAGCGCCATCAGCGCCAGCTTTACCGAACCCTGTCCCATGACCAAACCTCACCCGAACACCACTGTTGCCAATCAGTCTTGATTGCAGTGAGGGTAGTGTACGGAAATGGCCCTGGGTGAATCTACTCAGATCCGGTCTTTGATCCGAATCCGGATCAGGTTAAAGACTTATTTTTGGCCAAATTCTAAAAATTGGCTTCCTTACAGCCCATGGCGCACTGTTTTGGTGTAATGCCAAACCGACGCTTGAAAGTAGCGGCAAAGTGTCCCTGGTTGCTGTAGCCACAGCAGTGAACCACCTCAGTAACGCTCAGAGACGTATCGCGCAGCAGCTTCTCTGCGTACAGCAGCCGCTGTTCGGTCAAGTAGCCCAAAACGGTAGTGCCAAATAACTGTTTGAAGCCTCGCCGCAGGGTGCGATCGCTCACCCCCACCTGACGCGCCAGGGTAGTTTGACAGGGTGGTGTTTCGAGATGAGATCGCAAAATCATCGCCGCCTGCTGCACCCGCGCCATGGTCTCCGGTTTGAGCGCTCGGTTTTGATGAATCGGTACCGTAAGACCTTCTAGCTGCAGGGCCATCAGCTCAAGAACCTTACCTTGTAAATAAAGCCGCTTAGTCACCCCAGAAAAGGGGCAGTTAATAATTTGTCGTGCCACTGTCCGAATCGCGCCCGTCGTGTGTGACGAAAAGACCTGCTGTGGTTTATCTTCACCGGGCACCAGGGCCTCCAGAGTTGGCTCTAACAGACCATCTGGGGTGCCAAAAAGCTGCGCTAGCAAATGGGGTTGCACATGCACCATTACGCCTACCTGATGCTGAGCCCCCGGAAAAAATGTCCGTACCGGGCTCTGGATGCCGCTGCCGCCCACATAGCCCCAGTTGGCATCTTGATAAATAAAATCACCGCTGTCCGCCACACCCGAGAGATACACCATAAACTGCACCGGATGTTGATTTTCAGGAATATGAATAGCAACATCCTGGTAGGCACGGTCAAAAATGCATAGCTCCACGCCAGGCTGTAGAGAAACTTCCCGGCTGTATCCTTTTCCCAGATGTGGCGATACCTTATAGACCGTTTCTAGACCGTCGGCGATCGGTTTAACCTGCTGACAAGTCTCTGTCCATAGGGCATCTTCTGCATTTTGACTGAGTTCGAGGGCCATGGGGGAATAAGAAAGTTTTCAGCTATATTAATAGGAAAAGCTCTCAATAGCGATATCTCCCGCATTATTTCTAATCAGTCAGAAACTTCGCGTTTAAAGAGAGACGCAGGCATGGGAAGACACGGAGATCAACGATTGCTCAGCCGCTCTGTTCCAATATGGTCAAACATAAAAAGTCTCACTCTTGAAGCATCAAACGCAGAGAGCTTGCCGTCACACTCAGCTCTGAGTCTGGCACTCGTGGCCTATTTTGAAAGGTAATATCCTGCTCCACAATATATTGTTTTGAGGTGATATCAGTCGCCTCTACCATGGGCACAACATGGGCATGAGCGTGAGGAATATCCCCGCCAGTAAACAAAAACGCCACCCGTTTTACCTCAAATAAGTTTCTCAAGATTGGTGCCAACTGCTGACCAACGCTGACAATTTCAGTCAAGATTTCCAACGGTATGGTGTCGTAATACTCAAAGTGCTCACGGGGAATAATCTGCACATGTCCGGTTCTAATGGGGCGAATATCCAGAAACGCTAGGACATCTGGAGATTCATACACCACGTGAGCGGGCAAATCACCAGCTACAATCCGACAGAATAGGCAAGTGTTGTTGGCCATAAAGATTTTTTACCCCGTGTGAAGACTGCTATTGCCAACGACTAGCCGCTGTTTGTTCTTTGCTGTCCAATCCGTAATCGATTACCATCCGGGTCGGTCAGCTCGATTTCTCGTGCCCAGGGTTGCTCTACAACCTCAGCTTCAAACTCACCAGCAATGTCATCAATAGTATTGACATACAGATACACCAGCGAATTGGGTCGAACATCTCCTTGATGTTCCGACAGGTGCAGTGCGTTTGGCCCCCGCCGGAGAAACATATACACCGGAAACTCTGGCCCAAAGCGATGCTCCCCTTCAACAACAAAGCCAAGCCGGGCATACCATTTTGCAGTTTCATAGGCGTCTGTCACCCGAAAGACCGGCACCAGTTCTTCAGTCATAAAACACGTTCTCCGATAGCAACCCTACAAGCTTCTGTGTTGTTTCTTGATAGTACCTAAGCTGCACAATCATTGATTTTCAAATACCCCCTGGGGGGATATAGTAAAAATGGTAATTCACTTAAAAATTTTTATCAAAACTTACTAATACCCCAACAATGAAACAGTATCCCCAGTGGCTAAAAGGGCTGCAAAACCAGACGTTTGTCAGGCTATATCTGGCTCAAACAATTAATCTGGTGGGCGATGCGCTGACCTGGCTAGGGTTAGCACTATTGGCCTTTGAGCTGGTGGGCGATGGTGCGGGCACGGTGTTAGCCACTGCCCTAACGCTGCGGGTGTTGGCATTTGTGGTGCTGTCTCCCATTGCAGGTGCGATCGCAGATCAAGTTGACCGCAAGCGTTTGATGATCGTCACCCATTTGGCCCGCATGGGCATTGTTTGTCTGTTTCCCTTTGTGACTCAAGCCTGGCAAATCTATGGCATTGTGCTGTTGCTCAATGTGTTTTATGCGTTCTTTACTCCCACATATACTGCCACCATTCCCCTAGTCACGACAGACGCTGACCGCCCCCAGGCGATTGCCCTATCAAGCGCGACTTATCAGCTGCTGGGGGTACTCGGACCAGGGCTAGCCGGCGGTGTTGCTGCCTGGGTGGGGACTCGACAGGTCTTTTTCTTAGATAGTATTACCTTTTTGTTGGCAACAATCTTAATTGTGACGCTGCCTGGACAGCTGATGGCTAAGCAAAACCAGCAGACAAGAAAATCATCCAGAGTGTTGCAGAATATTGGTGCGGGTACCCGTTGTTTGTTTGCCGATGCACCGATTCGATATGCCCTAATGCTGCAGTTTGTTGGTGCGATCGCAGGTGCCCAGATTCTTGTTAATACGGTTGGTCATGTGCAAAGTGGTTTACAGCTCGGTAAGCTTGAGTATGGCTGGGTGATGGCCGCCTTTGGCATCGGAGCTACTCTAGCGTCAGTTGGTTTAGGAAATTCTCGGCGACAGCTTAATTCTGTTTTGTTGACCAGCTTTGGGACTGTCTTAATTACGCTGGCGCTCTTGCCAGCCAATTTAGTAAATCTTGGTGGTCTGTTGGTGTTATGGGCGATCGCAGGTATCGGTCAAACCTTAGTCAATGTGCCTACGCAAACGCTGATCGCCGATCGGGTTGCGGTAGAAGCCCAGGGTCGAGTTTATGGGGCTCATTTTGCCTGGAGTCATCTGTGGTGGGCGCTGGCATATCCCCTGGCCGGTTGGTTAGGGAGTGCTTTACCAAGTCAAAATTTTTTCTTTAGCGGTTTGTTGGGGTTGGGGTTGCTGACAATGATCTATGTAGTTTGTCAGCCTGCCGGTTTAGAACCTGGATTGTGGCATGAGCATATGCACGATCATCACCACCACACGTATCATCGTAGAAGTGGCGTGGTGAACCAGCGTGATCACAATCATCTTCACTTCCATCCTAGACACGAGATTGCCTTGGAATTAAATTCAGACTGATTCAGACCGATTGTGAAAGTCTGTCTGCAGAGCATCTCACACAACGCCTAACACTTTGCGTCCCATAGGGATACATAGAGGAGTGCCCGCCACCGGGTCATCAACAATGCGGCATTCTAGGTCAAATACGTCGCGCACTAACGCTTCGGTCATCACGTCGCGGGGTACCCCCTGGGCACAGACGTCTCCATCTTTCATAGCAATTAGATGATCGCCTTAGCGACAGGCTTGATTCAATTCATGGAGCACCATCACAATGGTGCGATTTTCTTTTTGGTTGAGGTCATAGAGCAGGTCTAAAACCTCAATTTGGTGGGCCAGGTCGAGAAAGGTGGTGGGTTCATCCAGCAACAAAATCTGAGTATTCTGGGCCAGGGTCATCGCAATCCAGGCGCGCTGGCGCTGACCGCCGGAAAGACTATCAACAGGTCTCTCGGCAAACTCATGCAGTTCCGTAATGGACAGGGCGGCTTCAACTTCTTTTTCGTCTTCTTCACTCCACTGCTGTAGCCAACTCTGATAGGGGTAGCGGCCCTGAGCCACTAGCTCTCGCACAGTCAGACCTTCTGGTGCGGTAGGTCCCTGGGGCAACAACCCCAGCTGTCTGGCAACGACTTTGGTGGGCAGCTTAAAAATGGAGGTGCTATCTAGATAGACGATGCCGTGGCTGGGTTTGAGCAGTCGTCCCAAGCCTTTGAGCAGAGTGGACTTACCACAGCCGTTTGGCCCGACGAGAACAGTGATTTTGCCAGCAGGAATCGCTAAATCTAACCCCTCAATAATGGGTTTGCCGTCGTAGGCCAGAGTGAGTTTGCGGGTAGTGAGGGCAGTGTCGGTCATTTGCGATCGCGAATTAATAAATACAAAAAGTAGGGCGCACCCACCACAGCCGTAATAATGCCACAGGGCAGCTCGATTGGTGCAAACAACAATCGCCCGATCAGGTCAGCAACAACGACCACCATACCCCCAGTCAGGGCCGCCGTTGGCAACAGACCCTCGTGGGAAGGTCCCACCAGCTGCCGGGCAATGTGGGGAGCCATTAACCCCACAAATCCAATGCCGCCTGCTGTCGCCACCGCAGATCCCGCTAGGGCCACTGCACTAAACGACAATAACCCCCGCTGCCACTCCAGTCGACTGCCCAAGCTGCGGGCCAAATCATCTCCCATCTGTAGCGCGTTCAGCTCTCGGCTCAGCACCACAGAAAACAGCCCAAAAACAATCAGCCAGGGGGCAAAGGAAAACACCTGCGCCCAGCTGCGACCGTATACGCTGCCCGTTAACCACACTAGCGCCTGACTGACATCATAAATGTTGCCAAAGGTAACCATTAGGTTTGTGAGGGCACCGGCTACCAAACTAAAGCCCACCCCCACTAAAATCAGTCTGACGGGGGAGGTGCCGCCATTCCAGGCCAGCAAATAAATTAAAACAGCAACCGTTAGGGCTCCCATAAATGCCGCAAACGGGAGAAACGCGATGGGCACACCTGGAAAGACCACAATTAGACTGACAGCCGCTAGGGATGCGCCAGCGTTGACACCAATAATGCCTGGAGCTGCCAAGGGGTTGCGGCTAATGCCTTGGGTGATGGTACCGGCGACAGCCAGGGCCATGCCCACACCCCAGGCCACCAGGGTTCTAGGCAACCGCAACGTGTTGACGATAAAACCATAGTCTGGGTTATCTGTTGGCAATCCCAACACCGTGCGCACTACATCCAGCGGCGGCACCGGATATTCTCCCTGGCCCACACTCCACACCATGGCTACCAGGGTAACCATCCCTAGGGCAAACAATACCTTGGGCACCCGTCGGTCTAGGCGTGCAGACAGAACCCTTGTGCGCAGCACCAGCCACGGAAATGGAGATGACGTTGTTTTTTGCATGGTGCTATCGCCTTACCCGAGAACGAATGAGATAAATAAATAGGGGGGCTCCCAACAGAGGCATGACTAGACCCACCGGTAACTCTTGAGGCTGAATCACCAGACGAGCGACAATATCGGCTAGTAATAACAAAATTGCGCCACACAAAGCCGAATAGGGCAAAATCCAGCGATAGTCTGCACCGGTCCAAAACCGCACAAAATGGGGAACAATCACCCCGATAAAGCCAATGGGGCCTGCGATCGCAACCGCCCCGCCCGCCAAAAGAACAACGCTAATGGCGGCCAGCACCTTGATCCAGACTGTTTTTTGCCCCAACCCCTTAGCGACAGAATCCCCTAAGCTCAAGGTGGTCAGCTGTTTTCCTAAAGCCAATCCTAAAACCAGACCCACTAAAAGATAGGGTATAACCTGAACAACCAGCTCCATATCCCGGCCAGCCACTGACCCCGCTAACCAAAAGCGAATCTCTTCTAAGGTGCGCTGGCTGAGAATCAGAATACCCGTTGTTAAAGAAGACACCAATGCTGTGAGCGCCGCTCCGGCAATGGTGAGATTGAGCGGAGTCAGTCCACCCCGGCCTAGAGAACCTAACCCGTATACGGTTACGGCTGCAATAGCGGCCCCAACCAAAGCAAACCCGGCATACACACCCAGCGATGCCGCATTAAACCAAAAGACCGCAACAACTACGGCCAGCGCGGCTCCGGCATTGATGCCCAAAATACCTGGGTCAGCCAGGGGATTTCGTGTCAGCCCCTGCATAATGGCCCCTGCCACGGCTACGGCTGAACCCACTAACAATGCCGTAATTGAGCGCGGTAGTCGCACTGTTCGGATAATTAAATGTTCTGTGGACCCATCCGGAGATACTAGCGCTCGGTAGACATCTATCGGAGCAATATCGGCAACACCCAGACCGATGCTGGCGACAAAACAGGCCAGTAAGAGCCAGGCTCCTAAAATATATCCTGCCGCTAATAGAGCTGCTCGTGATTGGACAAGCATGGGATGTTTAACTCTTTTTGTATGCACGGGCTAGCTCTCGGGTGCTGGGTTACTAGCCGGCGGCGTAGTCGGCTGCGGAGCTGGCTGGGGAGTCGGCTGGGGAGTCGGCTGGGGAGTCGGCTGGGGAGCTGGCTGGGGTGTCGGCTGGACCGGCGGTGTTGGCTGGGCCGGCTGAGTAGGCGGTGGAGTAGTCTGGGTTGGCTGGGGAGTCGTCTGGACCGGCGGTGATGGCTGTGCCGGCAGAGTCTCTGAAGGTGGCGGCACGGGGGGGGAGACCGGTTCAGTGACGGTTGGACTCGTCTCTGCAGGGGGGGTAGGCGTATCGTCCGCTGTTGGCGCATGTTCTAAAGCGGGCTGGTCATCCGATGTTTCTTCTGAATCTGTCGCTGGGCTGTCTGATGGAGCAGTGTCATCATCATCTTCGTCAGCTTCTGGTGTCGCAGGGGTATCTGCAGGAGTCGGTTCTTCCTGGGCAGATGGCTCAGTTTGAGACGTGACTGGGGTTGGCTCTTCCACCGGAGCTTCCTCTTCCACAGACCGTCGCTCACCGCGTCTTCTGGCTGCCCGATTACGGTCCGAACCTTCAATGGAAAAGTCTACTTCCATTGTCCGAGACCGGCCCTGACCACCCGAGGTAAAGCTTGATTGTCTCACTGCGTCTAGAGCAGCTTGATCTAACGCTGAACTACCGCTCGATTGAACCACACGAGCACCAATGACGTTGCCGTCTTCATCTACCTCAAATTCAATCGCAGGCTGTCCTTCAACTTCATCATCTAATGCGGCATCAGGATACTCTGGGCTGACACAGTTACGACAGCTAAATTGACTGCTGCCACGGGAGTTTGAGTCGGAGCCCTGTCGTGCGGCTGTACGCCCATCGTCGCCTTCGTCGCCTTCGTCGCCCTCGTCGCCCTCGTCGCCCTCGCCGCTGCCGCTGCCCTCGCTATCGTCTTCTCCGTTTCCAGACGGTATGGCAACACTAGGACCTGTGGCTGCGGCTACTCGGGTGGGTGCCGCTGCCGGCGCTGCTGGCTCACTGGGGTCAGCCGGTTCCTCTGAAGGGGCCGGCTCTTCTGAGACTTCAGTGTCCTCTTGCTCTTCTAACTCTTCGGGCTCTTCTACAGCCTCTGGTGTTTCGGGTTCCTGGAGTGGTTCTTCGGGAAGCTGTTCTGGCTCCTCAGGTCTTTCCGCTCTTGGCGGAGGTTCTGACAAAGGTTCGTCTGGCTGCTCTTCTGGCTCTATAACTGTTTCAGGTTCGTTAGGAGCTGTGACAATCAGTTCAATGCGGTCAAGCTCGTCTGCATTTCGAATTGGCTGTAGCGCCAGTAATGGAATCAGGACAGCATGAAATCCCGAGGCACAGACTAGGCCCCAACAAAGCCACTTACGTGAAATGGCCTCTTCCTTTATGTGCTGCTCGATACAAGATTTAGAAAGCGCCATACCAGATGTGAAAGCTATCGCCAGTACTTATGCGGGAACTATTGCTAGCCTCTGAGCTATTGATAGCCTTTGAGCTATTGATAGCCTTTATCAACTAAGACTAGGAATGAATTGTATCAGTCTAGCTCTATTAATAGAAAAAGGAAATAAGTCATTCCGTATAACTACGGTTTTCAATAGCTAGCGTTTATTAACCTTAAAACATCCGTCTTTTGAGGCTTTCGGTCGTATAGAAGCAGTAAATTCATTGTTTATACTATGGTGTCTATGTATATTACAATGGGCTGCTATGTGAGACTTGCTGTCATTAATAAGTAAGTAAATAGCTGTCTGTGTCGTGGTTGCGATGTCTGTTCATAAACGACGATGGAGTCAGTGGAAACAATTGATTGATGAGGCGTTAGTAGGTTTGTTATGTCTTTAACTGAAATTTTTCGGGCTGGTGGAATTGTCATGTGGCCGCTGGTGCTATTTTCGCTGATTGCGATCGCACTCTCTGTAGAACGGTTAATCTTCTGGTCACGCGTTAACCGTAGCCAACGGAAAGTTATCAAAAAGATTTTGGTAACCTATCGGCGCACACCCATGGATGTTTTTGCCATCCTGCGACAAAACATTCATTTGCCCATCTCCCGCATTTTTCTAGAAGCGCTAGAACTGGACAATGCGTCTCCTAACCAGTTCCGTCTCGCGTTAGAAAGTGCCACTCAAGCAGAGCTACCCATCCTCAAACGATTTAATACCATCTTTCAAACGATTATTGCAGTCTCACCCCTGCTGGGTTTGTTAGGGACGATTCTGGGTCTTATCCGCTCATTTGACGCGATTGAAATCGGCGGTATCGGGTCCAATGCAGAGGCCGTTACCGGTGGTATCAGTGAGGCTCTAGTCTCAACCGCAACGGGGATGGTTGTTGCCATTGTCACATTGCTGTTTGCCAATCTGTTTCGTGGTCTTTATAAACGGCAGATTGCGCTCTTGCAAGAGAACGGCGGTCAGCTTGAACTGCTATACGAAGATCACTACACCAATAGATTAGGAACGCCAGAATATGCGAATTCTTGAGCATGACCAGGAAGACGAATTTGAAATTAATATTTTGCCGATGATCGACGTGATTTTTGCAATTCTTGCATTTTTCATCGTTTCGACATTATTTTTGACTCGCACAGAAGGACTGCCCGTCAACCTACCTCAAACAGATACGTCTGAACCCCAAGAGCCAGCTGACTTTACAGTCACAATCGACGCTGATGGAGGTCTTTTTCTGGGTGAGTCGCCGACTACTGAAGAAACGCTCCGGACTCAAATTACTGAGCAGCTCGAACCCGAGCAGGAATCTCTGATCACCATTAAGGCGGATGAGCAAACCTATCACGGTCAGGTGATTACAGTGATGGATGAATTACGAACCATAGAAGGAGCAAGTCTAGGAATTGCCACGATTCCTGAGCCAGCTTCCCCTGATGCAGAGTAAAGCTACTGTTACTTGCAAAAATAGGACGAACCGCATAGCTTTTGGGACTAAGCTCAGCCTATTCTGTACTTTTATGGTAACTACTCAGGCTTAAAAAATAGAGAGTTTTTCAAGCCAATGGCTCAAGCCAAGGTAGTTTAACGCTAAGACATCTCTGGTAGCCCTCGTGAGTCAATCAAAGCGTCGTCTCAAACTCAGTGAAGACGAGATCCGTGCG
>JBHJIV010000194.1:0-18373 GCA_050043105.1 Leptolyngbyaceae cyanobacterium
GACCTCAAAGGCAGACGTATAGGCCTGGTGCAAGAAACCTTTGGTGAGGGTCTAGACGGAGAAGTGGCCAAGGCCATGGACGCTGCCGTAGAGCAACTAAAGGAACTGGGTGCAGAGAATGTCGAAATTTCCTGTCCTAACTTCCGCTACGGGCTCCCCACTTACTACATTATTGCCCCCTCAGAGGCTTCCTCTAATTTGGCCCGCTATGACGGTGTACGCTACGGCATGCGGTCTGATACCGATAACTTGCTGTCGATGTACAAACAGACCCGTGCTGAGGGCTTTGGCACTGAGGTTAAGCGCCGCATTATGATCGGTACCTATGCCCTCTCAGCCGGTTATTACGACGCCTACTATCTGCAGGCCCAGAAGGTACGCACCCTAATTAAGCAAGATTTTGAAGCGGCCTTCAAAGATGTGGATGTATTGATGACACCCACCGTCCCCAGTACGGCGTTTAAGGCGGGTGAAAAGGTGGACGATCCGCTGAGCATGTATCTATCGGACCTGATGACTATTACTGTGAATCTAGCGGGTTTACCAGGTATTAGCATTCCCTGCGGATTTGACCAGGCTGGGTTGCCCGTGGGTATGCAGCTAATTGGCAATGCCCTCCGAGAAGATCTCCTGTTTGAGGTGGCCTCTGCCTATGAGAAAGCGACTCCATGGCATGAGAAAACCCCTGAGGTCTAAATAAAAAACTGTCGGTTCTAATCACACCGTCGATAAACTTACCGAATTTGCATAAAACGGTCTCCGTCTCTCTGAGTACTGGAGTGAATGGCAGAAAACATATGGTCTCTTTGGCCGTTGTTGTTCTGCTCAAGACACACCAAGGAGACCCGATATGAGATCCATTACACCATGGAAGAAAGCTCTCACCAGTATTGCCCTGGGCCTTGCTTTACCACTGACAGCCCTAAGCCCTGCCCTGGCTAACCCCATTGAAGATCCCAACAGCACCGGCTGGGCATCAGTGCGAGGCTATAATTCAAGACGATTTAGCAGACATTTTAACCAGAAGAAAAACCAAGGCTATCGTCTGGTTGATATTGAAGTTGATCAAGTAAATGGTCGTGCCAAGTATGCCGCTGTCTGGCAAACCAACTCAGACAGCAGGGGCTGGGCCAGCCTTAGAGATCTCTCTCATCAGGAATTTTCTCAGAAGTGGAATGACTATAAAGACAAAGGATTTCGCCTGATTGATCAAGAAGTCTACACAGTCAACGGTCAACGTTACTATGCCGGTGTGTGGGTGGAAAATGTCGAAAACCTGGGGTGGGCCTCTTACCGCAATGTAGATAGTGAGACCTTTAGCCAGCGCTTTGACACTTATTCTAGCCAGGGATTTCGCATGGTAGATGTGGAAGCATACCCCACCAGTCAGGGCACTCGCTATGCAGCAGTCTGGGTAAAAAACAACGATAGACTTGGCTGGAGAGTCCATCGAGGCATGACCTCTGCTAACTTCTCAGAAAAGTTTGATACTTATGCCAACCAGGGCTATCGTCTGGTGGATATTGAATCTTACCGACACAACAACCAGCAGCGCTACGCGGGTGTGTGGGTTAGAAACACAAACCGCAGAGGCTGGAAAGCAAGACGTGGCATGAGTTCTCAAGCCTTTGGCAACTATTGGAAAACCTATCGCGATCAAGGGTATCGGCTGACCGACTTTGAGGCTTACGCTACCTCTAGCGGGCTACGCTATGCCGGTGTCTGGCGACAAAATAATCAGCGACCCAGTTGGTCTGCTAGGGCTGATGTGGATGCTGCCGTCAAAGCCCACCAAGAGAACTTTAATATTCCTGGTATCAGTGTTACCGTCATGCACAAGGGTAAGACAGTCTATTCCCGTGGTTTTGGGTATGCCGACATTGGCGACAAAGACGTGGCCCACGCTGGCACTGTTTATCGCTTAGCCTCGGTTAGCAAACCCATCACCGCAGCCCTCACCATGCGTCTAGATGATTTAGGCGCCTTAGATATTACTGACAACACCCGAGAGCATGTGCCATCTTTACCTACCTTTCACTCCCACACGGTAGAGCAGCTAATGCGTCATCGTTCTGGCATTCGTCACTACGCGGGTAGCCAGCGCACCAATTGCGAGGTTCCCAATGACCCTGACTTCTCTGACAGCAGCGGCACCCAATACTCAACTGCAACAGCGGCAACGGCCCTCTTTCGTAGCGATGCGCTGATGTTCTCTCCAGGGACCAAAAACTGCTACAGCACCCATGCTTACACCGTTCTCGGTGCGGCGCTGGAAGGGGCTACAGGCATGTCCTATGGCGATCTGATTGAACAATATCTCAACGATGGGCTAGGTCTGTCTACACTGCGCATTGAGATCCGTAATCAGTCTGATAGTAATCGGGCAACTCTATATCGAACAAAAACCAGCGTCAATTTCAACAACACGTCTGTCACCCCTGACAATCTCAGCTGGAAATACCCAGGAGGTGGTCTAGAAGCCTCCAGTGCTGATGTTGCCCGCTTTGGTCAGGCTATTTTGAACGATACTTTTCTATCGACAGCGGCGCGGGCCGACAGCTTTGGCAACGGTACCTATAGTCACAACGGCGCTCAACGGGGGGCACAGTCTGTAATTAAGCTAAATGAGAATGAAGACTTGGTGATCGCTATTCTGACAAACCAGCAGGTCATTGTAGATGGTGCTGGACCGGGTAGTCTGGCAAACACCATTGATACCATTGTTCTCGACCAGTAGGGGCCGCTCCTGGTGTTTCTGATTTTGAGATGGGTTTCATCTGGCAGGTGCAGGGCAGTTCTGTCGGCTCATCCCTTAAATCAGCAATGGCCCATCCCCTTGCCACCCTTTCCAAAAGAGTCATGTGTATGAATGCTTACATTGGCGGATGGTTTGGTAGGATCAAAGGCTGCACAACCGGTCCAAATGTGCCGGATCGGGTTTGAAACCTACCGCCGCAAATCAAGGAGAGCTTTCACAATGGCCCAGATGTACTATGACAGTGACGCAAACTTAGACTTACTCAACGGAAAAACCGTTGCCATCAGCGGCTACGGTTCCCAGTGGCATGCCCACGCCCTCAACCTCAAAGATAGCGGCGTCAACGTCGTTGTGGGTCTTTATGAGGGCAGCCGCTCTAAGGCCAAAGCAGACTCTGAGGGGCTAACCGTTAAGTCTGTGGCTGATGCCGCCGCCGCTGCCGACATGATCATGATTTTGCTGCCCGACGAAGTCCAAAAGACTGTCTATAAAGAAAGCATTGCTCCTAACCTATCTGCAGGCAATGTGCTGGCCTTTGCCCACGGATTTAACATTAACTTTGCTCAAATTGTTCCTCCTGAAAATGTAGATGTGGTGATGATTGCCCCCAAGGGGCCTGGTCACCTGGTCCGTCGTACCTATGAACAAGGCCAGGGTGTGCCCGCTCTGTTTGCCGTTTTCCAAAATGCCTCTGGTAAAGCTCGCGACATGGCCATGGCTTACGCTAAAGGCATTGGCGGCACTCGTGCTGGCATTTTAGAGACCACCTTCCGTGAAGAAACTGAATCTGACCTGTTTGGTGAGCAGGTTGTGCTTTGTGGTGGTCTGAGTGAATTGATCAAAGCCGGATTTGAAACCCTGATCGAAGCTGGATATCAGCCTGAGCTGGCTTACTTTGAAGGTCTCCATGAAGTCTAGCTATTTGTTGACCTGGTGGTGGAAGGTGGTTTGGCCAATATGCGCTATAGCATTTCCAACACAGCTGAGTACGGTGACTACACTCGCGGGCCACGCATCATCACTGAAGAGACCAAAAAAGAGATGAAGCAGATTCTCAAGGAGATTCAGACGGGTCAATTTGCACGTGAGTTTGTCCTTGAAAGTCAAGCTGGAAATCCAGGGTTTAATGCAATTCGTCGTCGAGAAGCTGAGCACCCCATTGAAGAAGTTGGTAAGGATCTACGGGCAATGTTTAGCTGGTTGAAGAAGGTCTAAGCCTGTATTTTTGAGCTAAAAAATCTGAGTGGAATAGTTAAGGGCAAGAGTCTACTATCCTGACTTTATAAGTGCGAAGGGGATTTAAATCCCCTTCGCACTTATGCTATTTAATAATGAACTATTTCACTTATTAAGAGTCATCAGGTCTGTTGCTATCTTTCTAATCTTCTTTGGGAAGGTTATAAAAAATAAGCTTAATATAGCTAGTTTATTTAGCAGCTATTGTCACGCTTTAGCGCTCATTAAATAAAATTGCTAAGGAAAAAAAACAGTGATTAAGCCCTCCGACAAAGTCTTAATTGGCTGGTTAACACTACTCGCGACATTTGTCTCAGCAAACTTAGGCTGTGTTAGTGCTAGTGAGCTAAGTCCTAACACGGAGCCATCGGCAAATACTCCTGACCTGGCGAGCACCGAGCAGCTGGATGTTGTGGAATCTGCGGTGGCGGCCAATGCTCAAAGTATTACGCCAGAAGCCGAAACTGCGCAGCCTGAGTTTAGTTCTCCGCCGACATCTGAGGTCACTCCGTCTGAGGTCACTCCGTCTGAGGTAGCGGTGGAAACACTGTCGTCGGACTTAGAAGCTGAAGCGGCTCCTGTGGCCCCGGTGGCCGATAAAGCAGAGCGGCTTGAGCATCTGGTCGCGACTGCTCGGTCGACCAATGCTGTAACATCACAGACCGTTACACCACAAATTTCTGATAGATCGGCTCAACTGGCGCATTTGGTGGCTACGTCTACCCGTGAAATTCCCCAGACAAGCTCCTTTGTGGATAGGCCAGTGACTCCCGCTACTGAACCAGTGGCATCGGTAAGAGACCCCGTTGAGACGACAGCTGCCGAAAACAGCGCTGATGTTAGCAGTATTACCCCACAGCCAGTGGTGGAGAATCAGTTAGGTTCTCATCAGGCAATTAATATTCCTATAGAGGCGTTACCCACCACTCAAGTGATTACGCCAAATGCTCCAGTAGCAGAGCCTGATACAGGTCCTGTGGCTGCTGTGGAGAGACCGCAGGCGGTTGCTCCAGAGAGATCGCAGCAAATGTCTGAGACTGTAGCGGCTGCTCCAGAGAGACCGCAGCAGGCGGCTATTACACCAAGGCCGCAGGTATCTAATCAGCCAATCAATATTCCTGTAGAAGCACTGCCCACTACTCGAGTAATGTCACCCGGTGTGAGAGAGCGGCTTGCCAGGGTCAATAGAAATCCTGTCGTCAATAGAAGAGCACCCAATTCTCAGGTGTTATCGGTGCAAGCGGCGGAAAAAGTAAAGCGAACTCCAACGCCGACGGCTTTGGCCTCGCAGACTATTCCTGATGAAGCGATGCCGAGAAGTGTGGTGATGAGACCCGGCGCGGCACCCGCTGCTCAGACGGCTGACGTTGCGCAGCTGCCTTTGGAGCCGCCTCTATCTAATTCATCTAATCAAGACGAGGTTGATCGGTTTATCCGCGATCTGGATCAGGTTGACGCTCCTGTATCCAGGTCCTATCGTAGTGCCCCCAGTATTACCATCTCTAACCCGTCTGGGTTTGGTGCTGATAACTTTGTTGGGTATGTTGGGTTTGGCTATCAAGAAAGAACCCGCTTTGATAATAAAGACGATGGCGGTATGGTTGTCGGTATTGGTCTGGGAGATGCCCGTGAGAATATCGGTGTGCAGCTTTCTTATACGGTAGCCAGCTTTGGCGGCAGTCGAGAGTTTGGTACGGGAGGCTTTAATGCCAAACTGCACAGACGACTGGCGGATGAGTGGTCGGTGGCACTTGGCTGGGAGGGCTTTGCCACTACTGGCTTTGTTGACTTTGAAGATTCCATTTATGGATCGGTTTCCCATCTGATTCGTACCCGTGAAAATATTACTCAGCCCTTTAGCCGCGTTGCTGTGACAGCCGGAGTGGGGAACGGTCGAATTCGGACTGAAGACGCTGTGTTTGATGACCGGGATGAACATAATGTCTTTGGCAGCATGGCTGTACGTGTGGCGGAACCCGTTAGCGCTATTGTGGAGTGGACTGGACAAGATTTAGCTGCAGGGGTATCGATTACTCCATTTAGAGATATACCAATCGTGCTGCTACCGGCTGTTCGAGATATCACAGGAGGAGGAGACGGTGCCCGCTTTGTGATGGGTGCGGGTGTTTCCTTTCAGCTTTAGTGCGAAAACTGCAGAGATGTGAGCTTAGGATGATGCTACTGTCTTTAATGCCAACAAATGGCCATTGGAAACTAGTCTTGGGAAGCGTAGTTGCGAGCGCACCTTTCCTATTTCCTGCCAATGGCCTAGCCCAAAACCAGTCTGATGTCACCGGGCCGAATCTATCGGATGTCACTGGGCCGAATTTATCGGACATCACCGGGCCGAATCAATCGGATAGTACAGGTGTTTTAATAGAGCCAATTTTTGAAGGTTCAGACGGCGAGCTACTGAGTTTAGCCGAGCTTTTTGAAGACTTTTTTGAAGAATTTGGCGATGAACTGGGCATTGACCCCGATGCCAGCCTGATTGACAAGCTAAGACAAGCGAACCGAGCCTGTGCCGACGCTGGCACCCGTCGATTTGCCCGTACGCCGGGCTCTGATACTGCACCGAGCTTGGCCTGTACCGAATTCTTTCGTTTAATTCAACTGGCCCAAGAGTCTCTAGACCAATATAACCAGTCTCGTGGTCAAACTCCTTCGGCGCCTCAGCGCATCTGGTGAGCCTCGGTCTGCCCCCGATCATTTTCAGCAACTGTCAAAAATGAAATATTCTAATTTTTTAACCCAAACCCCCTATCAGATTGCTTTAGGACTGACCACAGTTGCAGTTGGTCTCTTGCCAGCGGCGGCCAATGCTCAAGAAGTCTTTGATAATCAGGGGATTCGATTGGCTGTAGATACTGTGGTTGAATTTGAGTTTTTAGAATCCAACGGTAGCTACCAGTCTATTTTTGGCATTATCAATCTAGACACGGGTGAAAAGATCCCAGTCTATGGTGAAGTGAGAAGTTCCGATACTCCCCAGGCGGTTAATCAACCCTCGGATTTTCAAGACGATTTAGGCCCTCAAAACCAGGATGATTTTTATGGCTCTCCCGGTGTGACTGTGCCTGAACCGCTCGAAGAATTTCGATTTGTTGCCGGTACCGAGTACAGTTTTTATCTAGAATCTTATTTTGAGGGACAGCCAGCAGGCACCCTATATTCAACTAGCAGCCGTAATAACGACAGCATTAACTATGCCCGGTTTGATGGACCGCTAGAAGATGTTATTAATGGCGGGCTTTTGCTGCGTTGGGAAGATACTGGCTCACTGTTGGTGGGGAACGCCATAGACTACGACTATGACGATTTTGTTATTCGTATTGGCGGATACCTGCAATGGGACCAACCCTGAGAAGAGGATGGCTTTAATACCGAATGACTTCTTGATCCGATTTTGTTTCTGGCAATGTTTTAGCCGTATCCTGCCAAACATCAACTAGCTGAGTCACTAAAAACGCACAGACTGCGAGTGAGGCTCCCAGTTTAAACCAGGTAAACAAACTGGAAAAAAACTTGCCGTATCTAAAGGTTGGCATGGCTAATCTAAAGTAAATGATGGGATGGTCGGAGTCTTAGCTCTCAACCCTAGAGTGCCAAGTCTGTTTCAGTGACTTACGAGAGCTGCCGTAGGATTTAACTCAGCCTCATATAGTTCAATCTTCTCTTGGAAAATACGGCCATCAGGAAGGCGATTCTCTAAAGCGCTAATGGCGTGGAATCTCACCTAGTGTGTGAAGCTCTGGTGACTCTGGCAGTGATGTCACCGATGGTCGTTTTGCCAAAAATCAGGATAGGCACATCTTAAGACGTCTTCTGATAAGCCAATGCTGAAAATCTGCACCCGTTTAGCGTTGGCTCACTACGGAGTTTTTTGAACATATGAGTATAGTTCAACCGTTTGGCAACCGTATGTTTTTTGGTATGCGATCGCACACAAATTTAGTAAGCAGCTGCCAACGAAAATGTAGTTGAAAACGAACGTTCTAACGGGTGTTAGTAAGGGATAGGGATGCGATCCAAAAATTAATGCTGGAGAGACGTTGCGTGTCTGTACGTCCAATATAAGCGGGGTGTGTAAGCTAGAATCACACAGTTGATTATGGCCATTGTGACTCATCGCAAAATTCTGCATATTGATATGGATGCTTTTTATGCATCGATTGAGCAGCGCGATCATCTTGAGTATCGCGATCAGCCGGTGGTGGTGGGTGGTCGTCCAGAACAGCGGGGTGCGGTGGCGGCGGCGAGCTATGAGGCGAGACGTTACGGCATACACTCGGCAATGCCTTCACGGGTGGCTATACAGCGGTGCCCCCATGTGATTTTTGCGCGGCCTCGATTTGATGTGTATCGGGCGGTATCGGAGCAGATTAGGGCGATTTTTCGAGATTATACTCAGCTGGTGGAACCGCTGTCGCTAGATGAAGCCTATTTAGATGTCACTGGCTGTGATTCTGCGATCGCAACCGCTAAAACCATCAAACAGCGTATTCAAGAGACCACACAGCTAACTGCCTCTGCCGGTGTTTCCATCAATAAGTTTTTGGCAAAAATGGCCTCAGATGTGAACAAACCCGATGGGCTTTATGTGATTTTGCCAGAGGATGCCATGGCCTTTATTGCCACCCTACCCATCGAAAAGTTTCACGGTATTGGCCCAGCCACTGCTCGTAAAATGAAACATCTGGGAATTGTCACCGGGGCCGATCTGCAACGCTGGAGCGAGACCGACCTTGTGACCAACTTTGGTAAAGTGGGTCGTCACTATTTTTGGGTGGCCAATGCTCAAGATAACCGTCAGGTAAATCCTAACCGTATTCGTAAATCGGTTGGAGCGGAGCGGAGCTTTGCTGAAGATCTGCAGTCGCTAGAGGCCATGACTAAGGCTCTAGCGGCCATTGTGGATGAGGTGGAAGCGCGATTGCTAAAGGCGAACACAATGGGCCATACGCTGACTCTTAAGATTAAGTATGCCAACTATCGCCAAATTACCCGCAGCCGTACTTTAGAGATACCGATGCAGCGGGCGGCTGATATTGGTCCTTTGGCCCAGGCTTTGTTGGCACATCATCTGGAGTCTCACCCACGGGTGAGACTGTTGGGTATTGCGATCGCGAATTTGGTGCCGGCAGAGCCGGTTGGGTTTGAGCAGCTATCGTTGCTGTAGCCAAGGGCGGCCTGAGTGCTCAGGCCGCCCTTGGCCAAAAACTCTCTAGGGTTTGAAGTCAATAAAGCCTTCTATGCTGACATCGCTTAGCGATTTGCCGTTGGAGGCTCGGCCAATTTGGGCGGCAGCTAGGGCTTTGGGGCGGCGGTCGTCTGCCTCTTTTTTGTCTGTGCCGTAGCCGTAAGGAGAATAGTACTTGTAGCCATCGCCCTTGGCGACAATACCGTTGGCCACTAACCCCAACACTGGTACGTTGGTAAAGCCGATATTGTCCATGGCGTGCTCTAGGACTTTGCGATCGCAATGGTTAACCCGAGAAACCAGCACTAGACCATCGGTGTGGGGCGCAATCAGCGTGGCATCTGCTAGACCCACCAGCGGTGGTGCATCATATACAATCAGATCAAAATCTTTCTCCAGTCGCTTCATCAGGTGCCGCATCCGTCTTGACGACAGCAGCTTTACTGGGTCAGGGGGCAGCGTACCGGCGGTAATGACATAGAATTCAACAAACGGCATCGCCTTGTGCAACACTTCAGTGCCGGTTGCATGGCTCGCGAGTAAATCGCTCAGCCCCTTAGAATTGTCCAGACCCAGACGATGATGGACGGTGGGTCGGCGCAGGTCGGCATCTACCAGCAACACCCGTTTGCCCATGGTGGCGGCTGTTTGCGCCAGGTGTTGGGCTATGGTTGATTTCCCTTCACCCGCCATGGAGGAGCTAACGATAATTGACTGCAGCCGCCGGTCTGCCCCCATCAGCATCAGGTTAGTTTGCAGTAGCCGCATGGATTCTAAAAATTGCGAACCGCTATAGCCATAGCCATAGTATCCAGCGTTAGCAAAGGGCGGTTTAGTTTGTCGCTGTAACCAGCGGCCAATGCCGCGAGCGGGTTGGTCTGTAGTGCCGCGATCAACGTCTAGCTGGTAGGGAATGGTTCCCAATATAGGCAGTTTGGCAATGGATTTAACATCCTCAACGGTGCGACACACCGTATCTAGTTTTTCCAATAACAGGGCGGCCCCAACGCTTACTAATAAACTGGCCACAACACCCAAAATGAGACTGCGCTTGGGGTTTGGGGAAATGGGTGTGTCAGGTTTATCGGGGGCTTCGATTAGCTCCCAGGGAATTTCTGTCTGGGCTGCTTCAATTTGGAGTGTTTCGCGAGTTTCTATAAAGCGGCTCAGGGCACCAACGGCAATATCTAACTCGCGCTGCAGATCGCTGTACTCACGGGCCAGGGTGGGGAGCTGGGTCAGGGTATTTTGCAGCTGAGCTTCTGCGATCGCAATGGTTTGGTTTTGGGTCTCCAACAGCTCGATGGCATTTTCCGCCTCGGCATATTTAGCATTTAATACTCGTTGAGCTTCGGCCTGAATCACCGGCCGTATCTGTTCTCGTTTCTCCTGTAGTACCTGAATGGCCAGACTGCCCGGTTGAAATCGAGTCAGTTCAGTCGCAATTTCGGTTTCCACCTGCCGCAACTCTTGAATCAGCTGCTGATAAACGGGTGCCGTTTGCAGGGCAACTTCGCTTCCACCCTCTGCCAGCAACAGTTGATAGTCGGTGTGGGCCTGAGCCAGCTGTCGATCAATCTCTAGCCGCTGGGTGCTGAGCTGCTCTGCCTGGGATATGATCTGCTGGGTTTGAGTAGACGGGTCAATAAAGTTGTAAGTTTGACGAAACTGTTCTAGCTGACTTTGAATCTCTCTGACTCGATCCTGCAGCTCTGGCATCTGTCGATTGACAAACTGAATCCCCTGACGCAGGTTAGTCTGTCGTTCATCCAGACTATACTTCAAATAGACCGCCGAGAGCGCATCTAATGTTGTCTGAATTTTGACCGGGTCATTCCCCCGATAGCTCACCTCAATAATTTTGGTTTCACCAACCCGCTTAATGGTGAGCTTATCAAGTAAGTTTTCATAATCTAGGTCTGGGTCAATGCTCTTAAGCTCTGCTAGCACCTGGTCAATCAGCTCAGGACTGCGTAAAACCTGTATCTGGGTTTCATAGTCCAGACCCGATTGTTTTGTCGGAGCCGCATCCGCCAACAATCCGCTTAAGTCTGAGAGATTGTCGTCAGCATTGACCGGTTCTACCAGGACCTCAAAATTCCCCTCATACACGGGCTCCTGACGCAGGGTATTAACCATGACCGTGCCCATCACACCAGCCGCCACTCCGGTGATTAATAAGGAGCGTCGCCGCAACACTGTCAGTAGCTGAGCCAGATCCAGCTCATCATCATCCTTGGCCCAGGGCATTTGCGGTAGCTGGGGCACTGTTAGTAAGCCATTGGTGGAGCCACCGTTGGCCGCAGCAAAATTAGTCATAGAGCAATTGAATATAGATAATTCTCAAGAGTCATAAAATGAGGGCGTTGCTGCTCTGAACGATGATTTCATCGGTTAAATCTAGGCCGCTGGCCAGTTTTACGGATCGATTCATCCTTTAAGTCAGCAGTGGAGTAGGTCTATTAGAAGAATCGGCTAAAGGGTAGAATCTGCAGAAAAGGACTGAGAAAATTGCCAAGTCCGTCGGAGATGCGGGCCGTTGTATTTGGATCGACTACAACAATGTCATTATGTTGCACGATGGGATTACCCTCAGGATTTAGCCCCTGGGCCAGGTCCACATCATATGACTCTTGAGTCACACTGCCGTTGGGATTCAGCCGGATTAAGGCTACCGTTTGTTTGGCACGACTGTTAAAGCCACCGGCGGCTAGCACTGCCTGATTTAGAGTCGTATTGGCTGCAACTGCGACCGGACCTGGGTTCTCCACTTCGCCCACCACGTTAACGCTAATCGCATCAGGGGATAGATTTGTTGCCGTTAGCATGCCAATCTCTTCTGGATTAGCCGCAATGGCTGTGGGAACCACAATAGTGTCTCCCTCCTGAAGTATTAGGTCCTGTTCTCTATCGCCTGCCTCCACCTGCTGCCATAAATCAAGAGCAATTGTTCGATTCTCTCCTGAGCGAGTGGTGCGTTTTACTTCAACTCGTCTAAGATCGGCGAGGGGTTTAATGCCCCCTGCCAGTCGCAGAGCGCGAGTAACCGTAAGCCGACCCGGCTGCTGCACAATGTTGTTGGCAGTATTGTTACCACTGATCGACTGGCTTGAGGATGGGCGAGAGGCATAGTTGTAGGTGCCTGGACGAAAGACTTCTCCTACGATCGCAACGCTGATGGCTTCCTGCTCGTCTGTGGCGATGTTAGATAGGGCAATTTGTCTTGAGGTTTGCACGTCAATCTCGTCAACTTGAGCAATGGTAATGGAGTCTCCATCTCGCAGTGGAATATCTTGATTTAGATCGCCCTGGGATAGCAGGGTTGCCAGATTACTCACCACTTGTTGGGTGCCGCCATTTTCAATCCGGCGACGAACTTCCACCCGTTCTAAATCAGCCGCCTGGGTTAACCCCCCCGCTAGTTTGATGGCTTCGATTAGACTGGGAAACTGACCCTCATCGCCCACAGACAGGGTGTAAAGACCGGGGGCATGAATCTCTCCTGTTAGAGCAATACGCAGCTGTCGCGGTGTGAGTAAATTAACCGTAATCTCTGGGTAGCGAACCTCAGAACGATATTGTTCGCCAATGGCAGTTTCTGCCTGAGCCAGAGTTAAGCCACTCACCGACAGCTGCCCAACCGCTGGCAGATTAATATTGCCATTGGCCAACACGCGCTGCTCGCCACTATATTCAGGCACGTTAAATACTTCAATCGTAATTAAATCACCCGGACCTAGCAGATAGCTATCTTGTAGTGTGGCGGGTGTCCCATAGTTTCCCGGTAGTGGAGGCAGAGTCGTGGGTGAGGCTAACGACACATTTTCAGCACCCAAGAGGGTGCCTGCGGCTATACCTGCTCCCATGATGGTGCAAACTACATGAGAAAACCGGGCAAACTGTGTCATTGCATTAAACCTGCGGGCATCATGAACCATTGATTAAAAGAGATATTAAGAAGCGTTTTTATCTCAAGTTGTTGGTTTACGAATAATGGTGATTGTGTGACTATTAGCGGCCCCCTTAAAAACACTGCTGAAGTGACAGTCACAAATCCGGAAACCTGCTGAGCTTCATCGGTTTAATATGTTTTCTTAGGATTTACATCAACGTGCGTTTACTGCAATCTTATCTAAACTAATCGATTATAAAAGTAGAGCATAATCTGTCCAGTTTTCAGAACAATAAATACCTGTCCAGAAGTCTAATTTAACTCTATTTTATCAGCCACATGGCTGATAAAAACCCTTTTTTAAGCTGATTGACTTATGCACAATTACCTCCACCTTGTCTATTTTCTAGTAGCCAAAATCGTGTTTATTTTTGCCCCCAGACTATTTTCGATACTTGGTAAAGCTGGCTAGATCTAACCCCTTTTTAGAGGAATTGCCTGCGCCGTTATTGCCATTATTGTGGGGAGGGGTTGGCTGCTGCTGTGTTCCATATCCGTAGGCGTAGTACTTGTAGCTCTTACCATCAGGGATGACACCATTGGCCACCATGCCTAAGACCGGTACCTTGGCAAAGCGGATGTTCTCAGTTACATAGCCAAGCACATCGCGATCGCATTTATTCACCCGTGCCACCACCACGACACCATCCGTGTGGGGCGCAATCAGCGTAGTATCCGCCAGACCCACCAGCGGCGGTGCATCATACACAATCAGGTCATAATCCTTTTCCAAATCCGACATAATCCGCTGCATCCGTTTTGACGACAGCAGCTTGACCGGATCGGGGGGAATGGTTCCAGCCGTGATTGTATAAAAATCAACAAACGGCATTGCCCGCTGCACCACCTCAGACCGTTTAGCATTGCCAGAAAGCAAATCGCTTAGTCCCTTATCATTGGACAACTCTAACCGCTGATGAATCACCGGCTGACGCATATCAGCATCCACTAGCAATACCCGTTTGCCCATGGTGGCGGCTGTTTGTGCCAGATGCTGTGCCACCGTCGACTTTCCTTCCCCCGGCATCGACGACGTCATAATGATTGACTGAATTGGCCGGTCGGTTCCCAGCAGCATCAAATTTGTCTGCAGCAGCCGCATCGCTTCCAAAAACTGCGACCCGCCGTAGCCGCCGTCATGCCCGTTGGTGCGATGACGCTCAAATCGATTTAGCAGGCGAGTTAGCCCACTCTCGTTAACAACGCCAGCAGTGTCAAACTCACGCTGATAGGGAACAACACCCAACACCGGCAGCTTTAAGATGGCTTTAATCTCATCCACCGTGCGACAAACACTGTCTAATTTCTCCAGCAGTAGGGCCGCGCCAATACCCAGCAGCATGCTCGCCACAGCACCCAGCAGTAAACTACGACGAATATTCGGGGCAATTGGATCGGTTGGCCTGAGCGGTGCCTCAATCAGCTCCCAGGGAATTTCTGTCTGAGCCGCCTCAATTTGCAAGGTCTCGCGGGTTTCTAAAAAACGGCTGAGGGCACGTACGGAAATTTCTAACTCACGCTGCAGATCGCTGTACTGTCTAGCCAGTGTTGGCAGCTGCGTTAGGGTCTCCTGTAGCTGGGTTTCTGCCTGTGTGAGTGTCTGACTCTCAGTTTCTAAGACCTGAATATCGCTAAAGGCACCGGCTGCTACAGCACTAATTACCCGCTGTGCTTCTGCTTCTAATATTGGCAGCAAGCGATCGCGTTTTTCTTCCAACACCCGAATCCTTAAACTGTCCGGTTGAAACCGCGTCAGCCCCGCCGCAATTTCCGCTTCCACACTCCGCATTTCCTGCACCAGCTGCTGGTAGACCTCTGCATTTTGCAGCGCCGCCTCACCGCCAGTGGTAGACTCCAGCAGCCCATAGGCAGTTTGAGCCTGGGCCAGCTGTCGATCAATATCTAACCGCTGAGTACTCAAAATCTCGGCCCGGTTAGCAATCTGCGCATTTTGAGTCGTCGGGTCAATAAAATTATGGGTTTGACGAAAGGTTTCTAGGTCACTCTGCAACTCATTAACGCGTCCCTCTAGCTCGGGTAGCTGTTTGTTAACAAACTGAATACCCTGTCGCAAATTTGTCTGACGCTCCCGCAGACTATAGTCGAGATAAACGTCCGCCAGGATATCCAAAGTTTGTTGTATTTTGACAGGATCCTCCCCCTGGTAGCGGATTTCGATGATTTTTGTCTCATCTACTCGCCGAATGGTGAGATTTTCCAACAGTGTTTCATAATCAATATCGGGTTCAACCGCTGTCAGCTCCGCCAGCACCTGTTCAATCAGCCTTGGACTGCGGAGGACCTGCACCTGAGTCTCATAGTCCAGCCCGGAAGAAGGACCTGGCGCATTATCTCCTAGTAGCTCACTAAAATCCTGAATCTGATTGTCAGCATTAACCGGCTCGACCAGCAGCTGTAAGTTTCCCTCATAGACCGGTTCCTGGCGCAATGTATTAATAATTACCGTACCCATCACTCCAGCAGCAATGGCCGCAATTAACCAAACTCGTCGTCGCAACACCGTTATCAGCTGCTTCAGATCGAGGTCGTCATCATCCCACGGTAGCTGCGGCAACTCCCTGAGATTTCCCTCACTGACTAAACTGTTGCTCGTCGTCAAGTTATCCATGGGGCTAGTGACATTTTAAGGGGCAGGTAAATGCAAGAAGAGCACCGTTCGAATGAGCCACTGGTGATTAGAACTGCCTCAATGGTTAAAGAAGACAGCCACAATGTCTGCAAAAAAGAATCTGAGAGAATCTAAGGGGCATTTCAGACAATCAGATAAGCATACCGCTGAATTTTAGTCAACAACTCCATCACCATTTTGTTGCACAATCGTATCGCACTTTAACTCAAACTGTTGCCATACCTAAACTTGAAAGATTGTCACACTGGTAAACCAGTGCCGACTGATCCTACAAACTGTTAAATCTGTTAATTAACCTGCCCACAGTCGACACAGTTGCCTTCAATGTAAGATTGATTACCAAAACGCTTATGTCAAGCGCTTCTAGCGCTACTGACAACAAATATTACCAAGGGTGGAGTCATTACGGTGAATTTACGCGGCTACCTCCCCTTATCGGTGGGGTTAGTTTGATAGTCTTACTGATTTCTTGATAAATACATGCCCAAAAAGTCAAGCAAAAGTTGAAATCTTCATTGAAAATTCAATATTTATCAGTCTTGTGTAAATCTCGAGTTCCGATTTCCATCCATCAGATATTGACGCCATGATAAGGGTGAATCGTCACCTTCAACAACAGAATACAACCCAGGTCTCATCGACCCTCAAGAGACTGAAAGACTCTGTGGGCTATCACAGGGCCAACCGCACTTCATCCGTTAAATCTCGCAGTCAGTAAATTGGTTTAGCGGCCTCGATATCGCCAAGAAGCGCTGCTTTATTGTATTACAGACCCTGTCAGGTATACGTTTCAGGGATCAAGCTTTGGTTTTATGAAGCCTGGCTTTGTATTATGAATTTACCTTAAAGATAGTCAATTTTTTTCCGTGAATAATTGCTTGCTGGCTAGCATTGTCGCAAAACGGCTTGGGGCCTTTCCCTATGCTGTTTTACGCCATTTATGGCAGTGATTTGTACTGTAGTGACTAAAGGACATTTAGATTTAGCTTGATTAAACGCTGAGGACAATCAGCATTTTCATAGAGTTGTCCGTCCGGACGTCCATCGGTTGTCTCCGTACTTTTTTTGAGGTGCATTAATTGGTCCATAGCGGACTGGCTAAAGCCTTTACAAGAAAGACTTAAGTGGCGCTTATTAAAGTGTGTCTGAAGCGGAGTTAGCCCTTTTTAATAGATAGGAATCTCTTAAGGGTTTTTTTGACAAAATCTTCAAATTTCATAGATAGTCATCTGTCCGTGTAACTTGCTTCGGATATCACAATGAAGACTTTTTTATCTCTCTTTTTTTTCGCTGTAGCATTTGTCGCCTTGGCAGTATTCCCATTTGCACCGCAGACCCTTTTTAATATTGCTGCGAGATTTAGGGCAATTGTCTTTGACCATCAGGCAAAAATTATCTTCTCAAATGCTGCTAATAGACCTGGTTCTATGCAAGCAATAGCAACAGGTCCGTAGCTTTGGCGCGATTATAGTGTGTAGTAGAAAGTTCTTGCTTTCAGTGTCTAATTATTTTGGTTTAATATTAGCTCGTTGTTCATCCTAGAACGTAGTATTATTTGCAGACCACTCTTTGTTCGGCGGCTCTATGGGTAGAGCAATATCTCGTTAAGATAGGTTGATAAGAAACATTAGCCCAACAAATATTGTCTGTTTAGACGATGTCTTCAACCCGTTGATGCATCTGCTGTATTCAAGCAAAAAAGCAAATAAAGGGGCAAGTGCTTTGTTTATTACGATTGCCTGAAAACCATTACAGCTAGTTAGGGCAAGCTCTCACAGGGTTATGTTACGAAAATGGTTCTGACGTTTGTTGTTTGCAGAATATCGATCACATCTGTTGTTTCTAGATCTGCTTTGGCATTAGTGTGATGCTTGATAGTTCGGCGCTGTCGTTTATTTCTGAATATGCCTTTTATGGACTAGCGTTCGTCAGTGCGTTTTCTGTTGTGTTAGCAAGCGTTCCCATTGTTCGAAAAATTGCGACATATTCTGGTCATGTAGATTTGCCATGCGATCGCAAGGTACATAAAATCCCCATCGTGCGCCTGGGCGGTCTGTGTATATTTGTTGGCACTTTAGCGGCGGTTGGGTGTCTCTGGCGAGTAGGCGGTTTCAATACGCTGCTGTCGATTGATCGCAAAGAGATTTTGATTATGCTGCTGGGGGCAAGTGGATATTTTTTGCTTGGCTTTTTTGACGATCTCTATACGTTATCCCCTCGATTTAGGTTGGTGTGTCAGTTTGCGATCGCTGCTCTAGTTTGGCAGTTTGGCATCCGCATCGATTTTATTGCCGTCCCAGGCATTGGTATAGTTCATCTGGCCTGGCTAAGCTTGCCTGTCACCCTCATTTGGATTGTCGGCACGGTTAACGCCATCAACTGGATTGACGGTCTGGATGGTTTGGCATCCGGTGTCAGCGCCATTGCAACATTGATAACCGTCGGTATTTGTCTATTTGTCGGTGAACCTTCAGTAGCTCTATTGGCCATGTGTTTGGTCGGTAGCCTGTGTGGTTTTTTAGTCTATAACTTCAACCCAGCCTGCATCTTTATGGGAGACGGCGGGTCTTATTTCAT
>JBHJIV010000195.1:0-4312 GCA_050043105.1 Leptolyngbyaceae cyanobacterium
TTGTCTTTCAGCAGTTTAATCTGTTGGCTCGCTCAACCGCCTTAGAAAATGTCATGCTGCCAATGGTCTATGCCGGTGTGAGTCGTCGTCAGCGACGCAAACAGGCAGAATCAGTGTTGACTCGAGTGGGATTGAGCGATCGCATGGGCAACCGACCCAGCCAACTCTCTGGGGGACAGCAGCAGCGGGTTGCGATCGCACGTGCCCTGGTCAATCGGCCAGCACTGGTCCTAGCTGACGAACCCACGGGCGCACTCGACACCCAAACGTCTCACGAAGTGATGGCCCTCCTCAGCGAACTCAACAGCCAGGGAATTACCGTCATCATTGTCACCCATGAGCCCGATATCGCAGCCCAAACCCGCCGGGTTATTCATGTGCAAGATGGTCTGCTTCAAAGAGAAAATTAACCCTTTCGGGTCTTGCAAAATTTTGACCACTTTGTTAGTCAGAAACGGTCTCCTAGAAAGACTCCACTGGTATCCAATTTGATAACTAGCACCTACTGTGTGAATGCTCTAGCTATCTTTCATAAGTTAGTACATGAATCAATGTATCCGGCTAGATTTCGTAGCAATCGCGCTACCCGTCGCCTGTATCTGGAACCCTTGCCCAATAGCACTAACTTTAATCAATGATTGGAAATGTTAGTCGCCTTTTTTGAGTATTATTATGAACATTGTTAGAAAAGACGCTAGAGAAATTGCAGATGGAACAAGTGTAATCACTCAAGGTGAAATAGTAGGCTTCAATTGCTCAATAGATGCAGATCTATTACTAGCTGTTGCCTTAAATCCATTGAACTATAGAGACGACACTGGTTCATTTGCAATAACAAAATCTGAAAGAGGTCAGTCATATGAAATTTATCTATCCTCTGATGGAGAACTGTGTTTATTAGCAAATATAAAAGACAACTTTAACTTTCATAATTTACAATTGCTCAACGATCGCGAGCTGCTGTTGGTCTGCGCTAGATCACACTATCGACCTGAAAACAGATCCGAAAGAAACGGAAGAATCTATTCTACTGAGGGACAATTTCAAAAGGAGATTTTATTGGGTGACGGCATTCAAGATGTACAAGCTGATTCAAATGGTGTTATCTGGACCAGCTACTTTGATGAAGGCATATTTGGTAATTACGGATGGACCCATCCTATTGGTCAAAATGGCTTGATTGCATGGAATAGTGATGGAGAAAAGCTTTATGAATATCAGCCCATAGAGTCATTAGAAGAGATGTGTGATTGTTATGCCCTCAATGTTGTATCTAATCAAGAATCGTGGTGTTACTACTACACAGATTTTCCATTGGTAAAAATAAAGGACAGAAAAATTGACGGTTATTGGCATATACCAATTAAAGGCAGTAGCGCATTTGCTATTTATGGAAGTTTTGCTTTGTTCAACAACAGTTATGATGAAGACGATACACTGTTGCATCTCCTGAAGTTACAGGACAATCATAGAGCAAAGGAAATTTGCCAGGTGCGCATCGAAAATCTTGAGAACGTTGATAGAGTTATTGGCAGACGAGATTCATTATATTTCTTGTCAGATAAAAAAGTATTTTCAATATCCGTGCAAGAAGTCTTATGAGCAGCTGACACACTGATGGCGGCTTCGGGTGAGCCTCCGCCTAACCTTGATGACGCCCCTAACGTTAGGCGATTGCACATAAAGAAAATCCCAGTTTAGAAATCGCTCACCAAAATCCTCCCCTTACCAAGACACTGCTGGCAAATTATTTCGTACCTTAGCACGCATCTTGGAGGCCCCCTAAGTCCCCCAAACTTGGGGGACTTTGAGTGTGTCAGCTTTGATATGTTCTAGGAGAAAGTCATCTCTGAAGCCCCCAAACTTGGGGGTTGGGGGCCTAGGTAATGTTTGCCTCACAACGGTATCTTATTTTCATGCACATCCCTTACTGTTGAAAACTCAGGCTCTGCCACCGCTGCCATATGCGGTAGCATCTGCCAGACAATCAGAACATTGGCATATTAGGTATTGACATCCACATTGCTAAACGATTTAGTAATGCTATATTTATTTTACTAAACCGTTTAGTAAAATAAAATTATTAGGCTTTGCTGATTGGCTTTAGCAGAGGTGTGGGTTTATGTTTTGCAGCAAGACGTTATGCCAGGGTTACTCCCATATTTTTTTCGGCTTCCCTATGGCAGTAGCTGCGAGAGCCTTTTATAGAGCACCCCTGAGCTACCGGCAATCCGGCTACCCAATCTATTTACAACAACCTTTATAAATAACGTCAGGGGGCTCACATGCTAACAAGATTTTGGCTAAATCGTAGATTACGGTTTCTATTCATTGCAGCTGTGACTGGATTGTTGCAATTACTTTTATTAACTACGCCTGTTTTGGGAGTAGAACGTATTTATGCTAGCTTCGGTCCACTGGAACGATATATTGAAGTTGCCGATCTGAAAACCTATGTAGACACAGGTGAGCTTCCTGATAGGCTTAGCTTTTTGAGTCGTTTTCTCACCCCAGAACAGCTTGAACGGCTGCGTAGTGGATTATCAACCAGTGCAGATATAGACACGGTAACAGTTTCCCAGTTTCTCTACACCACTCAGGGAGAGGCGATTTTGCAGTGGTTGGGAGAGTTAATCCAAACCCAGGGGCGACAAAATGGAGCCCTGGGGATCCGAGGTGCTTTGATCTTGGCTGCAGCGGACCGTGACGGTGGGTTGAATGCCCTCAATGTGCTCAAACATTTTCCGACTCAGGGGGTACGGGTAGATTTGCAAACCCTGTTAGGCGTCGCTAGAGCCGCCACCAATCAAATCAACCAAACCCAAGCAGTAACAACACAAATTTATGAACAAGCTAGACGTCCTGGCGACAACGATAGTACAAAAGCTGACTTATTAGCTCGCGACCTAACGTCGCCTGGCCCTAATGCCTGGCAGTTGCTCACCCTGACAGAAACGTCGTTACCCACCGATCTCTATCTGCCTGAAGGGGATATACTACCGCTAGTTGTTGTCTCCCATGGTCTGGGTGGCGATCGCACCACACTGGCCTATTTAGCCAAACATCTTGTCTCCCATGGTTTTGCTGTGGCTGTCGTTGAACATTCAGGCAGTAATGATGAACAGATCAAAGCCCTCTTAAGCGGCGAAGTGGGTGAAGCTGTGGAACCGGAGGAAATGGTGCACCGACCTTTGGATATTCAAATGTTACTCACTGAGCTAGAGGCACTGACCCTGCGCGACCCTGCCCTGCGCGATCGGCTTGATTTTCAACACGTTGGCGTATTGGGTCAATCCATGGGAGCCTACACCACCCTGGCTTTAGCCGGTGCTACCGTTGATTTAGAGACCCTGGAGCAGAGCTGCCCACCCGAGATTAAACAGCTAAATTTATCACTGCTGTTGCAGTGTTTAGTGCCGTCGCTGCCACAGCCCCTGCCAGAATTACACGATGACCGGGTGAAGGCTGCGATCGCAATTACCCCGCTTGATAGCGCTGTCTTTGGTCCCACCGGCATGGGCAATATCGACGTGCCAATTATGGTGGTCTCAGGCAGTTCTGACACAGTTACCCCTGCCCTGCCCGAACAAATTCGCCCCTTTACCTGGCTCGAGTCTCCAGAACGCTATTTGATGTTGATGGATGGCGGCACCCATTTTTCCACAATTCACAATTTGCAGACGGGTGGTTTCACCTTGCCAGAAGAAGTCATCGGTCCTAATCCAGAGCTTGCGCAGGACTATGTTAAAGCGATGGGTGTAGCATTTCTAAAAACTTACCTAGCTGAGGACACAACCTATCAACAGTATTTGGAGCCAGCCTATACCGCTAGCCTCAGTCAAACTGAACTTCCCGTTGTTTTAACTCGTGACGTCACCCTTGAGGACTAAAAAAATCTATCGTCGTCAGAACCAATGGCCGCCTAGGAGATAAATAACTCTTTCATCAAACCGAACACTACCGGCTATTACATCATCTGCGCTAGCCAAATGCGGCCTGCTGAGCCAAAACAAATGCGCCCATAATACCGGCCTTGCCACCAAGCTTGGGCGGAACGATATAGCTATCAATATCGTTCATAATTTTTGGCATTTTGAGATAAGCACTCATCTGCTGGCGCACCTGCGAGCGAATTAACGGAAACAGCTGTTTTTGCTCCATAACACCCCCACCTAGTACCGCTTGGCTGAAATAACCTTACTATTTAGAGGATGATAGTCATAGGTATCTAAGCCATGCCAAGACTCGCTGCACCGCCTATCCATTTGGGCGAATCGGAACAGGCCGAATTGGAACAACTCATCCGCCGCCC